>JAYSVZ010000124.1:0-2532 GCA_043718305.1 Planctomycetota bacterium
CGGATCGGACGCATTCGCATCCGCTGGGCGACATGCTGGACGAGATCGACCAACCAGGTCGCCGCTCCCGTGGCATCGTGCCGAATGATTCGCTGGCGAGCGATCTGTCTTGTGAGGGAGACCAAGACAACCAGCGTCCCGATGAGCCAGATCGCAATCGGGGTCCAGTTGAGCCACTGTTGTTTTGTTGGCAGCCACAATGTGGACTGACCAATCGCGGCCTCTTCTGAAGCCAGTGCTGCGAGTTGCGAATCGAGCAGAGCCAGTTCGGCCAGATCACCAGCCGCATCTCCATTGAGTGACGATGTCGGAACCAGCGCCATGGCGGGCGGAGCTGGGCTTCGCCAACCGCCGATGTCCACCACCCACGGCCAAACCACGACCGGCGGCAACACCAGCTTCACCAGCAACAACAACCACACGAGATGCTGGACCGCTGGCCGAGACTTGAGCCCGCGGCAGACCAGCCATGCCACGGGGCAAAGCACGGTCACAACCAACGTATTCTGTAGCAGTCCGCTGAAGATCGGCGACATGGTTCACCCCTTCCCTTTGCGGGGACGATGCGCCTTCGACGCCAATTCGTCGATCAGCTTCTTCAGCTCGCCAACATCCTTGCCCGTCAGCTTCTGCTGCTGAGCAAACGCCAACAGCAGCGGCGACCACTCCCCTTCGCACAACTCATCAGCCACCTCGCCCAGACGCTGTCTGACCAGATCATCCCGCGAGACCGCCGCGTGAAAGATGAAGGCGAAGCTGCTCTTGTCACTGGTGACGTAGGCCTTTTTCTCCAGCCGTTGCAAGAGCGTCACGACGGTCGAGCGTGTCCATTCAAAGCCCTCGACGGCCAGCCGCTCGCAGACCTCCTTCACGCCAACATCCCCTAAATCCCACAGCACGCGGAGCACTTCGCGCTCCGCCGTGCTGAGGGCCAGTCGTGATTCCTCGGCCATGCGGCTCTCCTCCCGAAACTGTTTACACCACGTCAATAGGTTAATATTATTGACGGCGTGTCGACAAGTCAAGAGGTTTATTTTTGAAATCCTTTTCGCGGACAGGAATCGTCATGCGACGCTGTCGGTGTTAAACTCGGGCAATGAAGAATGCTGCCGAGTCACTGGCGTTCGATGTGGCGAAGAGGGAGCAACGCCTCCCGTCCGATGGCTCGGATTGTGTTCCCTATGATCAGCGGTTGAATCACGATTCGAGGTGGGCTCTGGCGGAAGGCAGTCTCTTTTTTGAGGGTCAAGGGGCGGTTCAAAGAGCCATGGGCCGGATTGCTCAGCGGTTGGATGAACTGGGCGTCGCATACGCCATCGTCGGGGGCATGGCCTTGTTTCAACATGGCTTTCGGCGGTTTACCGAGGATGTGGATATCCTCGTCACGCCCGAGAGCCTGTTGCTGATCCACGAACAGTTGGCGGGGCGGGGGTATCTGGCTCCGTTCGCGGGGAGTCGGAATCTCCGGGACACGGAATGGGGCGTTCGGATTGAGTTCCTGATTACGGGTGGGTTCCCCGGTGACGGAAAGCCAAAACCGGTGGCCTTTCCTGATCCGGCCAAGGTGGCTGTCGAGTTAGACGGTCGGAAGTATCTCTCGCTCGTTTCGCTGATCGAATTGAAACTCGCTTCGGGGATGACCAACACGCACCGGTTGAAAGACTTGGCGGATGTCCAGGAACTCACCAAATCACTGCACCTGCCGATCGAGTTTGCTGACCAGCTCGATCCCTATGTCCGCGAAAGATTCCGTGAACTCTGGTCGCCCGGGGATGATGAAGAGCGCCCTTTGGAATGAAGAAAACCTCGGCGCGACATGGGAACCAAGAGTTATCGCGGTTTTGGAAAACGTGTTGACACTCCCCCTCACCCCCACCCCCACTCCCAGAGGGAGAGGGGCTAAGGAAGGTGCCCAGACAGACATACGGACGACTTCAAGAGGCTGAACAATGCGTTGCATTCTCATTGGGTTCGCCTTTTGCTTGACGCTGATGGTGCGTGCCGCCTATTCCGCCGATCTGGAGCCGATTCGGGTGAAGGCCGACGGCACCGGTTTTGAGACGACGGTCACTCACCGGTCGTTCGCGCCTTGGGGCTTTAACGATGACCATGATCGCCAAGGGCGGTTGATTGAAGACTATTGGAACGAGGAGTGGGCTTCGGTCGAAGAGGATTTTCGTGAGATGCATCAACTGGGGGCGAATGTTGTCCGCATCCATTTGCAGTTCGGACGGTTCATGGAGAGTGAAACCATCCCTCAAGAAAAGTCGCTATGGAAGCTCAAGCAGCTTGTCGCGCTCGCTGAGCGGCATCAGTTGTATCTCGATCTGACAGGACTCGGTTGCTACCACAAGGCCGATGTCCCCGCGTGGTATGACGCCTTAACCGAAGTGCAACGCTGGTCAGCCCAGGCCAACTTCTGGACCGCCGTTGCCCAAACCGTCGGCCACAGCCCGGCAATCTTCTGTTACGACTTGATGAATGAACCCGTTGTCCCGGGGATGGCTGGAGATGTTCCGGTCGCGCGGGAAG
>JAYSVZ010000125.1:0-2532 GCA_043718305.1 Planctomycetota bacterium
GCCGCGTCAACTCCCGCCCCTGCTCCAACGCCAACCGCTCCGCCACATCCAACACTTGCCCATCCGGTGCCGCACGACACGCCCGATTCAGCACCCGCAAATTCATCACCGCCTGCTCCCCAATCAACCGCTCCGCCGCCGTCATCTCGTCCCAATTCATCCCTGCCATCGCTCAATCTCCAAGCGTCCCCAGGCAGCCAAAACGACCACCACGAAACGACCACGCTAACGCAAACTACCCAATCGCGCAATCGAAGGTTACTCATACGGCGTTCCGGGGAGGTCTGTCCAGAAGTGGCCAAATGGCCTAGAAACCAGCGGTCTGGCACAGCTGGGAGCTGTGCGAACTGTCTTTGAGACGGGTTCGAGGGGCCACGGATGGACCTGACGTTGTTGCCGCTGATCGATGATCAGAAGTGTTTTGAAGCGGTGCGTCGCCTGCGTTGGCCGGGGGGTGTGGCGTGTCCGCATTGCGAGTCGGCACAAATCGCGAAGCGCGGCATGGATGAGACTCAACCGTGTCGCCAGCGGTATCACTGCGGAGGGTGCGGACGCGACTTCGACGACCTGACCGGGACCATCTTTGCGGGCCATCATCAGCCGCTGCGAGTCTGGTTGTTGTGCCTCTATTTTATGGGGCTGAACTTGTCCAATCGGCAGATCGCTTGCGAACTGAGTTTAGACGAGGACAGCGCACACGACATGGCCAGCCAACTGCGAAATGGGATCTTGGCCCAGCAGCCCGCCGTGATCCTCTCCGGCGAGGTCGAATGCGATGAAGTCTACGTGGTGGCCGGACATAAAGGGCATCCCGAGGCGGTGAAAAAAAAGGGCGACCACCCCGCCGCAGACGCCTCAAAGGAGCCCCCGGTCGAGGGACGCTGGCCAAGGAGAAGCCGCCGATTTTCGGCATGATTCAACGCGGGGAACAGGTCGTGATGCGCATGCTCGCAAACGTGAAGCAAGTCACCATCAGTCCCCTCATGAAAGCCACCATCGCCCCCGACACGATCGTCTACACCGACGAGTACGATATCTACAGCCGCCTGTCCGAATGGGGCTACACTCACCGCACCGTCAACCACGGTCGCGGTGAGTACGCCCGCGACGCAGATGGCGACGGCTTTTGCGAAATTCACGTCAACACGATGGAGGGCTGCTGGTCACTGCTGCGCTCCTGGCTGCGCCCTTATCGGGGCATCTCGCAAGAGAAACTACCGCTGTACATCGCCCTGTTCGAGTTCATCCACAACGCGCGAAAACGAGGCAAAGCCCTACTGGACTCGCTCCTGACCACCCTCCTCGCCCCACCTCCCCGGAACGCCGTATGAGCCTCAATCTCAATGAGCTTGGCCCGGTATGCCTTCAGTTCGGCTTCCGTCGCCAGTTCGCAGAGCGGAGAGCGTCCGCGACAGTGGGAGTAGGCGAATTCCTCATCGACCTTCCAAACCTCTCCCGGTTCGCAGGAATTCCCAGAGCTGTTCTTGCCTGATTTCACGAATCGAACGACCAGAACCAGTGGGTCTTCCTTGCGGACTCTGAGTTGATTCCAGCGTTTTCGTCTGTCTTCAATCCGATCCACGAGATCCCGGTCCCGTTTCAGTTCCTCCGGGAGTAGCCAGTTCAACGACCGGGACTTTGCATCGCAGCATTCGCAAGGCGTGTTCCTTCGAGACCGGCCAGACCGATCCAGTGCCACAACTTGCATTGCCAAAGGTGCCAGGGCGAATAAATCGAACGATCAGTTTAGGGCCGGCGTCTTCATAATTAAATTTGCGGTCGAGTTCCTGACTCAATGCATCCTGTGCGGTCACTTGCTCATTCTTGGCAACTTCGAGCATGAGAGTTTCTTGGAAGTTGAACTCGGCCTCGGATGCGAATTCTGCACTGGCTGGCCATGACTCCGGCGTATCTCCAAACCTTCTCCATTCTACGAGTGCCCTTGCGGTTCCCAACTCCATGCGTACGATCTCTTCCGGGAAAAATTTGCGATTCTGTCCCCCCATTTCTGTCCAATGATCCAAGAAGCGAACGAATACCATCCGGCGGTCATTCGTGTCCGGCGGCGGTGCAATGGGCAACACGATACCGCTCGCCCCTTCTCGCCATTCTCAACCGGGCGGCAACAGATCGATCTCGCAGTGGGGCGAAGGTTCGGGTTCTTCGAGAAGATGGACTCTCTCAAACTCATCCGTGAGGCGGCGCTGATTGATGCAATCTTCGTTCCTTTGGAGTTGTTCCGCTTCGGAAATCGGCAGGGTCAGCGGCCTTGCGAGCCGCTCATCAGCAGAGCCAGGAGCATTCGATTCCGATGGCACTAGCGGATCATCCCCGCCGAGGTGAGTTTCAGGCAATCCAGCGACTCCCAGACGGGACGGCCAGAGGGCAGGACGGGAAGTCGCTCTGCTCGCTGGTCTGTTTTCAGCAATCAGAGCTTGCAACCCCGACAGCACCCGATGCCGGATTATTCCTAAAGCGAGTTCCCCAGGCCATGCTCAGCAGTCCGTTCGCCAACAATTCTGGCTGGCCGGG
>JAYSVZ010000126.1:0-2521 GCA_043718305.1 Planctomycetota bacterium
GCCTGTCGGTCTTGGGAGTCTTTGTCTTTGGAATCGTTGACAGGCTGGAAGCCTATCCCACGGCCCAGCCCCGGCAACTGTACCGCGTACCCCACGGCGCCCTTGTGCGTCGCCGTCGCGAGAATCAGCTCCTTGCGATCCGGAGTGACATTCACCGCATAGACCGGCAGGTTGAACCGCGGCGCGGCAGTCTGTCGCTGGACGGCCGCGTACCCAGGATGCAAAGTCTCGAACCGATCCCCCGCTGCCACATACTCGCCATAAGTGATCTTGGTTTCTTCGGCGAGGTTCTTCAGGTGCTGAGGATCGAGCGGGCTGCTGAATTGGATGTGTAACTCTTGCGGCCCGGCGAGCCAGACACCGGTCGGGCGCGGCAGTTCGGGCTGGTCATACGACACGCGGAAGATCTTCCCCGTGCCGGTCGGCCCAGTCCCCCAGTCCGGACCGCCACTGTGACAGGCGATCAGCAAGTCGCCTTTCGGGGTCAGGCAACAATCGACCGTCAGCATGCTCAGGCATGCGATCAACTGATTGTCAGCCACGTACCGGCCCGAGCGGTCCTTCACGATGCGGGTGCGATAGAGCTTGCCGCGCGATTCACCGGTGACGAATAGATCGCCCTTCCACTCCGGTGGACCAAACGTCGAACCATCAGGCACCTGCGGCAGGTTGAAGCACATGCCGCACGTCGACTGGTGCTGGGGCCCGTAGTCGAATTCGCTCGGCTCATCGAAGACGTTCGGCAGGTGCTTCGGGTGCCTTGGCGGGAAACCGTAATGCTGGCCGGGGCGGATATGCAGCAGCTCATCAAACGGGTTCCCGTTGGGGAGCCAAGTCGCTCCCTCTTGCTCCGAGACGAACAGATCGCCCACCGCGTTGAACTCCATCCCAATCGAAAACCGAACACCGGTACAGACGGTCGTCCGCTCGAGCGTCTTGGCATCCAGCCTCTGGACTGTCCCGCGATCACTCTTGAGATCGAACTCTGACTTTCCTTGGTCATCGACTTGATACGCATTGTTATAGGCAGCCGTTCCCAGCCCGAAGTAAATCGCCCCATCCTTCGGATCGAAAGCCACGCCGATCGCATCGACGTTCTGCGGTATCTCCTTCCACCCGGTGGCAATCGCCCGCTCGACTTCGGCGATGTCGTCCCCATCCATGTCGAGCAGGGCGGACACCTTTCCCTTCGAAGCCACCACCACCCCGCGCGACTTCTGAACTGCCTGCTCCCCTCTCCCCTTGGGAGAGGGGCTGGGGGTGAGGGAGCCCGCAGACGCATCCCCCGCCAGCAGCGGATGCCCCGCCGGAATCACCTGCATCCCGATCGGCCCGCGCAGCCGCCCCTTGTTCTCAAAGAACCGCGTCGAAGTCTCCTCCAACCCATCGCCATTCGTGTCCGAAAGCAGCCACACGTCTCCGTCATATCCCAGCGCGTACAGCTTCCCATCGGCCCGATACCGCAGGTTGTTCATATTCCGCAGCTCGGTCGGCAGTTCGCGAACCGAGAACCCGGGGATCAACACCTGCACCGGCGGTGGGTCTTTCACCTCGACGAGCGGGACAGCGTTCGTGCGGGCGGCGGCCAGTGCCCGTTCTCGGGGAAGTGCCTGCTTTAAAGAGGCATACTTCTCGTTGAGGTACTTGCGAACGGCCAGCGTTTCGGCCTCGGTAAGAGTCCGATGGAAGAGCAGCACCTCCGCAATGTCACCATGCAGGAATCCCTGCGCTCGATGATTCCCGCCGCCCCCGTTGTGATACCGCGCCCCGAGTGTGAACTCCTGAAACGAGATCTCGCCGGGCGTGTAGTCGCGGTGCCCCGCTGGTTGACCATCGACGACCAGACTGACCTGCTTCCGCTCCGTGCTGGCGTTTGCTTCGATCGTGACCAGTTGCCCGAACGGAATCTTGCGATCGAGTAAGTTTCGCGCCCCGCCAAACCCACGTCCTTCCACGTTGACGTTGCTCAGTTCAGCAGTGGCCCCTGAGTTCATGTCAACCGCGATTCCGGTCTCGTAGTCGCGGCTGTTCTGTTGATTCGAAGAGAAGAACCCTCGAAACCCGCCGACGTTTGAGTGCGGAGCTGCCACGATGAATAGCGTCACTTCGGCATGCGTGCGGATCAGGTGATCGACTCGCAAGTGATCGTTCTCGCCGTCAAAGCGAACAACCCAGTGGTCATTCCCCGATTGTCCCGGGGGATCACTTTCGATCATCATGAGCGTGGGCCGCTGGGCCGGGTCTTCTTGAACCGGCCAGTGATCAAACCCCGAGGCATCCCACCACGACCGTAACGGGCCTCCGCTGGCGTCCGGGTTCCCCTTGTCGAGAGCCTTCCCCTTCGCAGCCTCACGCGAGCGGGGGTAGGCCGAGGCATCGAGCCAGACCACCAATCCGTCGGGCGGGTTCAAGCGCGGATCAGCCCACGGCTCGATGGCCGGTGCATCAGTAGCTGCCAGCAAAAACAGCATCGCTGCCCACGGGGCGATTGAGCCGCACAGATTCGTTGCCATCTTGCCCC
>JAYSVZ010000127.1:0-7355 GCA_043718305.1 Planctomycetota bacterium
TGAGCAAAGCATGATTCGGAGCCCCGTCTCGGCGGCGCTTGAAGGGCGGTGCTCAAGTGGGCCGGAACCATGGAAGGTCAGTGATCGAAAATAGTCCCCAATCGGGTGGAACCGTTCCTGTTGCGCCCACCAATCGTGGGGAAGTCCAATGAAGTCTTGATCGTCCTTGTCGGACAAGTGCCATGTCTGTGCGCCGGGACGTGGGACACCTTCATCGGCAATCCCGGTGATCGCCTCGTTCAAGAACCCTGACCTCACTGGAAGCGTGGGGTTTCGGCGACGGTGAAAATGACCATCTCTTCGCCGGTGACGGTGCTAATGTCGTGGTGCATGCTGATGACCTTGACGCCCACAGCTTCGTGGACCAGTGATTCCAGCATCGGACGGGCCAGTTCGAGGAGTTGCTTGCGGGTTTGCTTGACCAGGTCGCGGCCTTTCTCGGGAGTGGACGACTTACTGAGTTGCCGCTCCGCCAGTGTCAGCACCCCGCGTATGCGGACCACCAGCAGGTCTTTGATGAAGTGAACGTAGACCTGTTCCGACCGCCAGCCGAGGTACTCTTCCTGGAAACGAATGATCCCGTCGCAGATGGCCGCTTCGCTCTCGGCTTGAGTCAAGACTTTCGAGGGGCGGTCGTTACGAATGCGGCGGGCTTCTCCCATCGGCAAGCGGGGTTCGGCATCCGAATTGGCTCGCGCAGGGATCAGCTTGGGTCTTTGGCCGACTGGTGTGACGACCGGCTCCACACTGTTCAGCACCGCTTGGATCTCAGCCAATGACGCCGGTTTGACGAGGAAGTCGTCGAACCCGGCTCGGCTGGCCAATGCCTTGTCTTCGTTCTCCTTCTGGCCGGTGACCGCGACGATCTTCGTCTTGGCGAAGCTGGAGATCTGGCGGATGTGCTTGGTGAACTCGCACCCGCCCATGTCGGGCATCAGGAGATCGACGAGCATCAGATCGGGCCGAAACGCGGTCGCCACATCCAGGGCCTGCTTCCCGCCATAGGTCACATGCACCTGATGGCCGAGAGCTTCGACCAGCAGTCCCAACGCGTCGGCTCCGTCGTGGACGTCATCGACGATCAGGACACGGAGTGACTTTGTTGATTCAGTTTTCATATTAGTTCTCATGGGCATTGTGTCGTGGGGTCGTGGCGTAGGGTGGGGCAAGCTCGCTTTGAAGCGTAGGCCCACCATGAATGTCGCGTGTCCCCGGAATGGTGGGCCGGCACCCAGAGCGGCTTGTCCCACCGCTTGTTCCACCCTACAGCTCTGATCGGCCAGAAAGTTCTGTCCCCGTGCCCGACCCCGGTAGGGGTCATAGACATTAGCCGGTGGTTGAGCGTCAGCGACACCACCGGTGAATCCGAGTTGTCGTTCTCATTGCATCCCGGAAGGATGCCAGAAGATGCCGATGTTCTCTGCCATCCCTTTCAGGGCTTCCGAACAAGGCGGAATCGATTCCCAGGGCGTTGGCCATGGGCTGGTTTGTTGGTGCCCCTTCAGGGCGGAAGCAGGGAGCATTCCTGATGCGAGTGCGAATTGCGATTCGGACTCTGGCTTTGGTGATAGATAGGCGACTTCTGCGGTGGCGGACAAGCCACAGCAGCATGTAACCTCCGGGTTCACCCTTCCACCATCTCCAGCGTGATCCACAAACTCGGGTCACCGTCATAGGGGAACTCCGGTGTCAAAGCAATCGGGTGCGTCCCCAGATCGCGGTCTCGAAGTTGGGCAAAGAACCCGATCCGCGGCTGGGCTTGCGGGTCGAAGCCGGTCAGAGCCTTCGCCGGAATCCAGACGGCCAGCGCGTAGCCGGTGGGACGGTGTTCACTGGTGATCAGGAAATCGTCCCCGTCCGCGAGCTTGGCCTCTTCATTCGCCCGCGGGATCGGCACCGGGACAACGACCGCTTCGCGCCCCGCTTCACCGCCCCCGCTGGGAAGGCAGGCCAGCAAATGGCAATAACGAGTCGCGCGGTGGACCGTCTGGGTATCGCGCGTGTCGATCCAAAGCTGGACGCCGTCTGATGTCAGCGGTCGGTCCGGGTCACAGTCCCAGCGCGAGGCCCCCTCGACCTCGACCGCAATGGCGAGTCCCTCGAGATTCCAGGCCGCCTTCCACTGAACCGGCGATGACGCTTCCAGCTCGCGCGGGATGGTCAGCACGGATCCTTTGGAGAGTGCCCGCAATGTCTTTCGATCCCCGGGCAGCTTGTCGTGGCGCGGGATCGGAAGAATCCAGCGAAACTGCAATTCAGGGGGCAGGAGCAGCGACATGGGGCAGAGTCTCAGCGGGGCCGAAGGGGTGGCACTTTACGCGATCGGGAGGGAAGCATAAAGGATCGCATCGTGTGGCCCGCGAGTCACGCAACGTGTACGTTACGAATCACCGCGCCCGGCTGGCCTACGTAGCTCGGTCGCTCCGCGACCGAGATTCACGAGTGACACCGCCGTTCGGCATCCCCAGCCGTGATCACCGCGTCCGGTGCCGGGACGGGGAAGGCGAGAATTGCTATCGTGGAGTCTTCCCGCGCTGACGGGCGCGGCGGGTTCTCTCTTCGGAAGATTCATATGGCGGGCACCGATGAAAACAGGCAAGCACCTGCACAGGGGAACTGGTCGGTCGCGATCTGGTTCGTCGGGATAGTGGTCATTGCCAGCCTATGCATCACTCGCAGCGGCGCTCAGGAACCGCCCGCCCTGCCAATCTCACAAGATATTCAGCAGACTCTGATCGATGTGATTGCCAAAGCCGAAGGGGCCGTCGTGGCAATCGCGCGCGTTCTGCCCGAGGACATTCAACGCGAAGAGGGGCGCGGCAATCCGTTTCGATTTCGAGGAGTCGTGACCCCCGGTGATCCAGGCTTTGTGCCGCGCGAGTTCGCCACGGGAGTGGTACTGGCCCGCGAGGGGGATACAGCCCGTTATGTGTTGACCCCGCGGCATGTCGTGACGGGATCTCCCTTGCGAAGAAAGCCTCGGGGAGAAGAGGCTAAGTTCTTTGTCCGCCTCGCCTCGCGGCACGTTGTCGAGGCGACGCTCTACAACCAGGATGAACGCAGTGACTTGGCGGTGTTGAAACTCTCGCTGGAAGAGGCCGGACTGACCCGCGAGCAAGTTCCCGTCATGTCTCTCGGAGAAGCGGAAACCCTCCGCAAAGGGCAGCTCGTCGTGGGCCTGGGGAACCCTTACGCGATCGCTCGCGATGGCTCAGCCAGCGCCAGTTTGGGGATGATTAGCAACCTCTCCCGCAAGCCGACCGAGGGAGAGGCAGACGACAACTCGGGGGAAGAATCGGGAACGATCTTCGAGTATGGGGCGCTCCTGCATGTCGATCTGCGGTTGCAACTCGGAACAAGCGGCACGGCGATTCTCGATCTCAAGGGGCAACTGGTCGGCCTCGGAACCTCGCTGGCGGCTTTGCGTGGTTACGAATCGTCCGCTGGTTTCGCGATTCCGTTCGACGCGGATGTGCGGCGAATCGTGAAGTCACTGCTCGATGGGCATGAGGTCGAATATGGGTTTCTGGGAGTTCGCCCGGATGACATCGCACTGGTGGGTGTCGACAGCGAGGGGCACGCATTGCCGCCATCGTCAGCGGTGCTTCTCAACATTGCGGAGGACTCGCCCGCAGATCAAGCGGGACTGCGGAGAGGGGACTGCGTCCTGGCGATCAACGACCAGCCAGTGCTGGGGAATAGCGACCTGATGCTCCGCGTCGGGTTGCTCGGCCCCGACACGGAGGCGAAGCTGACGATCTGGCGACCGCGAACGAGGACCAAAGCCGAGGTCGCGGTCCGCCTCGGCAAGTGGCCGGTTTACGATGACTCCTCGATCATCGCCCCGAATCCGCGTTACCCCGCGTGGCGCGGACTACGGGTCGACTTTGTGACGGCCCGCCGCCGGTTCATGCCCAGCCACCTCACCAGCCGCTATCCGCGCGCGGTCGTCGTGACGCACGTTGAAGAAAACTCTCCCGCAGCTCGAGCGGGTCTGCATGTCGGAGACTTCATCGCCCAGGTCAATGGGGAACCGATTCAGACACCCCGCGAGTTCCAAGCGGCCATCAAGAACCAACCCGGGGCTGTCTCTCTGTTGGGGATTGAAGGGCAGACGATTGAAGTCGCTGAGGAGTAGCACTCTCCGCTCGGTTTCGAGGGTGCGGCAGCCGCTCACAAACGTGCCTTTCCAGCCTGTTCGAAGAATCACCATGGCCCCGCAAAGGGACACATTCGGCAGCATGGCCTCGACCGTGTACACTCCATTTCTCTACGCATGCACCACGTTTGGCCGCCGATCCCATGATCGCGGTTCCGGGAATCTCAGAGTGTCCTACGTCCTCAACACCCCCGAACAACAATCCGAAATGCTGGCCGCGATCGGGGTCGCTTCGATTGATGAACTCCTGGCAAGGCAGATCCCGGCCGAGGTGCTGCTCAACCGGCCCCTCGACCTGCCTCCCGCCCTCGGTGAGATGGAACTCGAAGCCCGCACGCGGCAGTTGGCGGCCCTCAACCGGACCGATCGCGTCTGCCTGATGGGCGGCGGGGCGTATGACCATTTCATCCCGGCGGTCGTCGACGAGATCACCTCGCGCGGCGAGTTCTACACCGCCTACACCCCCTACCAGCCCGAGGCCAGCCAAGGCTCGCTGCAAGCCTTCTTCGAATACCAGTCGCTCATCTGCCGACTGACCGGGATGGAGGTCTCCAACGCCAGCCTCTACGAAGGCGGCACAGCTGTCAGCGAAGCGATGTTCATGGCGATGCGGTGTACCAACCGGCATGGCCACGTAGTGGTGCTGGGGTCGGTGAATCCCGAGTTCCGCCAGATCTTGCGGACCTATACCGAGACGCTGGCGACCGAGATTATCGTCATCCCGGCGACCGCTGGCGTCGTCGCCCCGGCTCAAGTGGCCCAGGCTCTCAACGACCAGACGGCGTGCCTCATCATTCAACAGCCGAATTATTTTGGTTGTTTAGAGCAGGTCGAAGAGTTGACGACAATGGCCCATGCGGTCGGGGCGTTGTCGGTCGTGTCGTTCGACCCCATCAGCCTCGGCATGCTGAAGCGGCCCGGCGACTACGGAGCTGACATCGCCGTCGCCGAGGGGCAATCGCTCGGCACTCCGCTGCAATACGGCGGTCCGTATCTGGGCGTACTCGCCTGTCGCCAGGAGTTCGTCCGCAAGATGCCGGGCCGCCTGATTGTGCAAGGTAAGGACCGCGACGACAAGCTGTGCTACATGCTGGGTCTGCAAACCCGCGAGCAACACATCCGCCGCGACAAGGCCACGAGCAACATCTGCACCAACCAGGGCCTGCTCGCTCTGCGGGCCACGGTCTACCTGTCGAGCATGGGGCCGCAAGGCTTGAAGGAAGCCGCCGAACTCAGTTGCCGCCTGGCCCACTACCTCGCCGATCAACTGCAAACCGTCCCCGGCGTGAAACTCGCCTTCGACCAGCCATTCTTCAAGGAATTCGTGATCCGCTGCCGCCGCGGGACCGACGAGTTCCTCGCCGCCGCCCGCGACCTCGGCTTCAACGTCGGCCCGGAACTGAGCCGGTTCCACGATGCCGAATTGCCGCCGGATGGCGTCCTCATCGCCGTGACCGAGAAGCGGACACGGGCGGAACTTGATGCCCTGGTGAGTGGACTCAAGCAACGATGGGCGTAGCGAGCCACTGACCAGCGAGCCCCCGACGTAAGTCGGGGGAGTTCGCAGGGCTTTGAGCGAAAGAGAAAGCTCGCACCCGCCATTCTCGCCGGGTGTTTTTTGTTGCGACATGATTGCATGCGAAGTACGATGAGTTTCAGGATTGTAATCCTCACCAGGAGTCTCCGATGGAAGTTGACAACTTCGACAATACGTTGAGCGCGTTCCGCCAGCGTGTTCCGTTTCGCCCCTTCACCGTCGCACTGGTCAACGGCGACCGCTTCGAAGTGGATCACCCGGCAGCCCTCGTGGTCCGTGACGGGGTGGCTGTGTACATCGGTCCGGGCGGCGTGCCTGTGCTGTTCGACCACCAAGGGGTCAGCCAGTTCATCGGCGACCTGATGCTGCAAGCAAACGGTTGATCGGGCGGGGTACGATCTCCGCGACGCGTGGGGGACGGGAGCCCACGTTGTGGAGGTGCCTGACTGATGACAACCTCCCAGGAAACCCAAGAATCACTGGGCACTATCCTGGAGCGTGCCGCTCAAGAGGGTTCGATTCGCATTCAACGATCGAATGGCCAAGTCTTCGTCCTGCAGCCCGACGCCTCGCAGAAGTCGCCGCTCGATGTGCCGGGCATTGACCTGCATCTCAATGCCCAGCAGATCGTCGAGTTCATCCACGCCGGACGACGCGAACAAGAGTGATGAGTTGAGGCTGAGGGAACATCACGGAGCGGAGTGGCCCCGGTTGATTCGCTTTGGAATCTACCGGGGTGGTTTTGCATGGAGGTTTGATCGCGAGACATCTTTATTGTAACCTCCTGTTCCTTCGTCACCCAGATTCCCAAAGCGGCAACCTGGGCCGATTGGCTGTTTGGGAGTGCATCACATGGATCCTGAATTGTTCTCTTTTCTTCTGTCCGCTACCTTTACTGCTGGTATATTCAGCTTATACGGCACTTTTGAATCGCCCAAGGTGATGTATTGGGTGGGACTTGTCTCGCTCTACATTCAATCCTTACTCTGGGTCTTCAGTTTCAATGCGGTATTCGTTGCGTTCACCAAGGATGGGAATGTTGCAGGCTGGGCCACAGGGCAAACAATCGCATTGATCTGCAGTACGGTTCCGTTCTTGCTTCCAGCCGCATTGGCGTGGATTACAGCGTCGGTCGCTGAGAACCCGATGCTAGGAGTGGCTTCATTCACGTTCTATTCAATCATTCAAGTTGTCGTCCACGGAGTAGTCTCGGGACAGGAGAATTTCACGAATCGGTTACTCACTGGCGCGAAACTGGCACTCCCCGTGTTGTCCTTTCTGATCTCTGTGGTGCGAACATTAGCGGGATAGCACCGATTAGCCCGCTTTGGGGCCTACCGGTATGCCAGCGGCACGGGAGTTACTTTTCGGAGGCGACTCTCGACGCCAAAGCCTCTCCCGGCTGCGCCGCTTCGGCAGGGTCCAAAGCGACCCCGACGAGGCCACCCTCGCTAGTGCCGCCACCGCAGAATTGAGGCATCACCCCAGGCGGTAGTCGCCCAGCTGTCTTCTTCCGCCCCGAAGGGGCACCGACAAACCAGCCCAGGGCAGAGCGACCATCGGGAGCGCCGCCCTGGGTTCTGGAGTCCCCCACGAGCCCCAGCCCTGAAAGGGCGAAACAGAGCTGTGGCTGGCTGTGTGCCGCCCTTTCAGGGCTTG
>JAYSVZ010000128.1:0-7345 GCA_043718305.1 Planctomycetota bacterium
ACCTCGCGCATCACCCAGTCCTGGCCCAGGCGGACCAGCGTCGGGTAGATCACTGCTTCGCCGTGCGGGTGGTAGTTCCCGGATGTGTCGCCGGAGATCTTGGCGCACTTCATTCGCCCGCCGTTGGGCCCCAGCGACAGATCGTTCATCGCGACCAGAATCCGCCGCTGTGCGGGCTTCAGCCCATCGCGAGCATCGGGCAAGGCGCGACTGATGATCACGCTCATCGCATACGTGAGATAGCTCTGCTGCATCTCATCGCGGATATCCATCCGCTGAATGCGATCATCCCCCGTCGGGTCGGGCGTACCGGGAGCGGGCGGCGTGTTCGGCGGCGGATTCTTGGAGACCAAGGGTCAACTCCTGGAGGGCAGCTTGCAACGATCGGGATTGACCACAAATTCCCGCCACATCTTCTTATCCAGAAGAGGGTTACGGCAGACATCCTGTGTTCGGTCCGTCGCCAGAGGAGCTGCGGTGGCAACTCAAGAATTCTACTGCAAACACATGTCGCTCACAATGCTCCCGAAAGGCGTTTCCCGTTCCCCGATCAGAGCTTATGGCCCATGCGTTGCCCCAGTCGCACGACGCGAGGTGCCCGGCGGGTCGACGAAATCAAAGACAATGCGGTGAGTGAGTTTCTTGCACCGTGCCTCCAAATCGTCCATCTCATCGCTCCGCAGTTCCTGATCGATGATCGGCGGTAGGTAGCACCTTCGGCCAGTTGCCATGGGGGCCGTTCAGAACGATCTGGACGAGATCGCCGATCACCTCCAGCTTCAGTCGATTCCAACCCGTCACAGGGGACACGCGACCGGAGGCGAAATGAAGAAATCACCACCCCTATTCAACCTATTATCCCCATACATCCACTCAACCCTGAACAACCGGTGGATTCGTCAGACTTTTCCAAATCGACACGGTCCTTCTAGCCGATAAACGAGGTACGACCGCTCGGGTCGATCGGGGCACCCGCTGCGCCGAGTCGTGGGTCTGTGTGGCTCCGCGCTACACAGGAGGTCCAGCTCATGGAAGGACGGCGATGACCATTTTCACTCGCACATGGCTTGTGGTGGCCAGCGTATCCCTTCTCGCGGGATGGTGTTCCGCACAAGAGGCCCCGTATTTCGAAGGGCCGGCTCTCGGCTGGGGGGCGCGGCACGGCCAGCGGGAGTATGTGCCCGCACACATTCAAGAACAGCTTCTGCCGGAGAGTCGGCAGTCCGTGTTCGATTTCCAATCGGACCTCAACATCGACCTGCGCGATGTCGTCGAAGGAAGTTGGATCAAGGTCGAGTACATCTTTGCGAACTTCGAACGCCCCGGAGATACGCTCCTGGGAGCCCCACTCGGTCTGGTCGAGAACCCGCGTGTGCCGTTCTCAGTTCTGGTTCCGGGCCTGCAAGAGCCGCTCGCTCGGGTCGCGGATTTATCGCAGATCAATACGACGGGCGAGAACGGATACCGAACCACGTTCGGTCTCCGGTCTTTCCGGGGCTTTGATGTCGAAGGTTCGTACTTCGCGATGCAGGACATGACCTCGAAGTTCGATGTGGGTCCGCTCCCCGGCGACCCGGTCTTCTTCCCGGGCGAGTCGGAATTCTATGCGACTTCGCTTTTGGATGACGGCGAGCGCGGCTCCCGCGTGATTCTGTATGACCATTCGTTCGATGTCTACTACCAGTCGCAGTTCTGGTCGGGCGATCTGAATATTGTCTTAGATTCGCTCTCCCCGGATACGGGTGTGCAATTCAAGCCGCTGATGGGCTTCCGCTTCCAAGCCTACGACGAGACGCTGGTCCAGCATGGACGATTCGATAACAGTTCGGGGCTCGACCCCTTGCTGGGAGTGCTGACGACGCCGCTCGAGAATGAGATCCGTAGTGCCACTAGAAACTCGATGGCCCTCGGTCAGTTCGGCTTCAAGGCCGAACTCGTCGACGAGTGGTTCACGATCGGCATCGCTCCCAAGGTCGCCATCGGCAGCAACTCCATTGACGCGGTCGTCTACACAGAAGATCTCCGCGACTCGCTCACAACCGATCTCGTCGACGACGGCATCTCCCGCAACCGCGCCAACAACGTGATCTTTGGCAGCCTGCTCGATGCGAACGCTTACTTCAGCGTCAAAGTGAACAGTTGGCTCTCATTCACCGGCAGCGGCTTCTTGTGGTACATGCCCAACGTGGCCCGCGCCGACCAGACGATTGTCTATGACGATCTGGGGATCGACGTGGCCCCCGCCATGAATCCTCGGTTGAAGACCCGCCAAATGGTGGTTCACGGCTTCACCGTCGGGGCGCAGATCAACTGGTAAAGCCGGACGAAGCGAGCGGGGATGTGCATCGACCTTCTGGCTCACGGTTGAAACTCGCGCAAGATACGCAAATTGTTGAAGGTCCAAGCACTCTCTACCCCGACAGGGGTTCGAGAGGATCGCCCCGGGTCGCGACCAAAGGGTACACTCCATGCTTCCGCCATGAAAGGGCGGCACATCGGACGGCCCCCAGCCCAGTTTCGCCCATTCAGGGCTAAGACCGATACGACCAGTCTGAACCTTGGGGCGGCGCTCCCGCTGGTCGCTCTGCCCCAGGCTGGTTTGTCGTGGCCCCTTCGGGGCGGATGTGGGAAACGGGGCGACGATCACGTCGGGTGATGCTTCCTTTCCGCCGTGGCGGACCACGAGATTACCCTGGGCGATCTCGCTCTTTCGGAGGGAGCGATTCACCCGCAAGACGGTCTCCCCGGCCCCCTCTTCTCCCCGGCCCCGCATTTTTTTGGAGCAGACCCTGGACCCCAGCCGACTTCTGCGAGCGAAAGACCGGGCGATCGAGTATTTGCTCGCCCAGCGGAACTCGGCTGGCCACTGGGTTGGCGAGCTTTCGACCTCCGCCCTGTCGACCGCCACAGCCGTCATGGCCTTGCACCAGTTTGCCTCGCATCGAGCGACCGCTGCTGGTTCGCCGAGTGCCGCGATTGTGCGTTCGTTGATCGAACGTGGAACAAGTTGGCTCCTGGCGAATCAGAACTCCGATGGCGGCTGGGGGGATACGTCGAAGAGCTGGAGTAATATCTCGACGACGATGCTGTGCCATGCGACGCTGGTAGCGACGCGAACTGTCGGAGCCGATGCGAGCTTCACAACGCTCGCGCGAAATCAACTCGTGACCCGCGAAGAGGCCATCCAATGCGCGACCGCTTACGTCGAGCAAGCTGGCGGCATTCCAGCCCTCATCGCCCGCTATGGGAAGGACAAAACCTTTTCAGTCCCGATCCTCACGCACTGCGCCCTCGCCGGACTGGTCCCGTGGGCCAAGGTGCCGCGGCTCCCCTTTGAATTCGCCTGCATCCCCGCCAGTTGGTATGCCGCTGCGAAGTTCCCCGTGGTGAGTTACGCCCTCCCCGCTCTGATCGCAATTGGTCAGGTGCGCCACTTCCACGGGCCGACCTTGAACCCGATCACGCGGTCGCTCCGCTGGCTGGCTCGCGATCGATCGCTGAAAGTGCTGGAGAAGATCCAACCCCCGAACGGCGGGTTCCTGGAGGCGGCCCCGCTGACGAGTTTCGTCTGCATGAGCTTGGCCTCAATGGGACTGACCGATCATCCGGTCGTGCAGCGTGGAATCGGCTTCCTCATCCAGTCGGTCCGCCCCGATGGGAGTTGGCCGATCGACACGAATCTGGCGACGTGGGTCACAACGCTGGCCGTGAACGCACTAGGAGAGGATCTCCCGCAAGAGGCCCGCCCGCCGATTTTGAAGTGGCTCCTCGACCAGCAATACAAGGTCACGCACCCCTATACCAACGCCGCTCCCGGTGGCTGGGCCTGGACTGATTTGCCAGGCGGCGTACCGGATGCGGATGATACGCCCGGGGCGATCATGGCGGTGCAGCGGTTAATGAGAGACCAGCGAGCCCCCGACGTCAGTCGGGGGTGTCAAGGGGACGTTGACAACCACGGAGGCAAGGAGCCACGGAGTGGAACCCTTCAGCCATCGCCACGCAACAGTCAGGCATTCGATGTGAGCGGTACGGCGCTCACGGAATCCTCCACTCCGTCCCGCCGGGGCTCCGTGGTGAATCAGACCGTAGCGGATGCCACTGAGCACGCCATCCGCTGGCTCATCAATCTCCAGAATCGCGACGGCGGCTTCCCAACGTTCTGTCGCGGTTGGGGGACACTGCCGTTTGATCGCAGTTCACCGGATATCACGGCTCATTGCCTGCGGGCTTTCGCCGCATGGAAGGAGCAGTCCATCTTTCCGTGGACGAGGGAAAATCCGGGTTGCCTGGAAGATAACCTCACCGAATCAAGCTGCTACGCTCGGGTTGTATCTGGCATGTCGAAAGGCTTTCTATTCCTCGAACGCCACCAGCGGCCCAATGGCTCGTGGCTCCCGCTCTGGTTCGGCAACCAGTACGTCCCGAACGACGAGAACCCGGTGTACGGCACTTCGCGGGTGCTGCGAGCCTTTCGCGATTGCGACCGTTGGAACGACCATGCTCGCCGAGGAGCCGAGTGGCTCCGGTCGGTCCAGAACCCGGACGGCGGCTGGGGCGGGGATGCTGGGACACCGTCGACGGTGGAAGAGACGGCCCTCGCACTGGATGCGTTGCTCGATGCTCCGCAGCCCCTCACCCCCAACCCCTCTCCCGGGGGGAGAGGGGAGCCAGAGGGACCAACCCTCAACCCTCAACCCTCAACCCTCAACAATCCCCTCGCGCGCGGCGTCGAGTGGCTCATCCAACGCGTCGAGGACGGCACCTGGACCACGCCCTCCCCGATCGGGTTCTACTTTGCCAAGCTCTGGTACTACGAGGCCCTCTACTCCGTCGTCTGGACGGTCGCCGCGCTTCGAAAGGCGTCACATACAAACGTCGTGTGATCAGGGAGCGACTAGCGTTCACTTGATTCTCCGCGCGGTCTGGAATGATGCCATTTTCCGGACTCCCCTCTCCCCCCGGGAGAGGGGCTGCGGGTGAGGGACGAGTGTCAGGGCGATGTTCGAATCATGACATCATTCCTAACCGCGTGGGGAATAGAACATCCCGTTCACCCCCCCGATTCATCGCTTTATGTTCTCACAAAACCCGAGCCAACGCTCGCGAATAGAGAATCAGCCCCCTACGATCAACTGACAACTCGTCTGAATCAAGTCACCTCAATTGCGGAAAGGATCTCGTCATGAACGCCGATGCAGCTCGATTGTTCGAAGCGGTTTCTCTGATGCAAATGATGGCGTCACTCGCCATCGTTGTAATCGGCTTCTTCGTGGTCTTGACCTCGGGGAGGTCTTCGGGATCCCGAACGTTGATCGCGACTGGCCTGGGGATCCAGGGATTGACGACGATCGCTTACATCGCGATCTCGATAGCCCAGCACCTTCATGTGCCCCTTGAAATCGAGACAACGTGGATTCTTTATGGCGTGATGCGAATGATCGATATCGTTGGTTTTTTGATGATGCTCTTCGGCATGATCGGATTGCTTCGCCGAGCGGGTCTGCTGGAGGCGATTCAAGAGGATCTGGAGAGTCGCGACAACCGCTGAGGCGTGTTCCAATCCCGGTTGGCGAGGCCATCGAGAATGAGGTTTCAACATATCCTTCGTGGACCGGGGTTACCCTGCCACAGGCGTTGAGAGACAGGGAGAAAGTCATGACCGAAGCGACCGTCTCAGCTCCGTCTCCTGCCAAACGGAGAACGGTTTGGTCTTGGCGTCGTATCGCGATCCTGATGGGACTCTGCGCCTTCCTCGGAGGTATCACTTGGTGTCTCTGGTCATCTTGCCAGTCGACAAGTTGGACAACGGTCACTGTGATCGTTCGCAATGGTGTGGACCAGCAGCCAGTTCCGGGTATCTCCGTAAGGCTCTATGATCTGAACAATGGGATGCCTTTTTTCGTTCCACACTGGATTTCGAGACGGAATCCCACGTACCGCTGGGAGAATCCGGTAACGACTGATGCCATGGGAAAGGCGACCGTACGGATCCCGAAACACATACGCCCCAACGAACGGATCCGATTTAGGATTGGTGTCGACGCGCTGACCATTCCGATGGGATTTGCCTATCGAACACAGGAGGGACAACTCTTTGATGATGATCCGATTGTCATCTGGCTGAAGCCGACCCCGTTGCTGGAATGAGTAACCGTTCACGCCCTGTAGACAAGGAAAAACACTGGGTTCCGGATGGACAAGAACGATCAATGTGCATTTCGGGGTGATCCGAACGTTAAGAGTTAGTGATTTTGTTCACTAAAGTCTCGAAATCACCTGAGAAACTCGGTATTGACTGTTCAGTACCACTTTGTGGTAACGACGGGGCGTGAACGGTTACTGGAATGAAGAGCCCCCCGCACACCAATTACCCATTCGCAGACAGACCAGCTTCAGACGGCTGAAGTGTTACGAATTTGAGTGAATTGTTGGCGGAACAGGGTGAACCTTGAGTATGCTTAACTCAAGCAACAGGGCCAGTGCCCACCCGACGGAGGTCATATGACACTGACACTTGAACTTTCGCCCGACCTGGAGAACCGGCTCTCCCGGGAAGCTGCGGTATTGGGTGTGCCGGTTGAGAAGTATGCCATCGGAGTTTTGGAGCAAAGCAGCCCGGCAGCTGCTCGTCGTGAGGGATTGGCAGCGGAACTGCAATCGTGGATTGATGCCACCTCGGCAGAGCCACCCAATGATGACGTGTTGCTTCAACTCGATGCGGATCGTCCGTCGGAGCGACGACTGTATCCGCCCGAGCTCAAGGGTGTGACATGGTAGCATCGGTTGTGTTGCTGGACGCCGGGCCACTCGGTCTGGTAACGAATCCAAATCCCTCGCCACTGGCGATTTGAACAATCCGACTCGAAGTCATGCGCAGAAACCATACCGAATCGTCAACATCAACACGCCGCATTCGAAAACACCGAGGAGGAACGATTCATGACGACATTGACTGAAATCGAATCGGCTGTCGGGACGCTCTCCCCAGAGCAAAAGCAGAGGCTCTATCGATTCATCGAAGGGCAGTTGCATGAGGTCTCGGGACAGATGTCGGCTCGGCGAAGCGTACTCGACATCGCTCCAGTGAATCTCGGCCCGATCTTGCAGCCCTTCACCAGCGATGACGATCTGCTCGACGAGATGATGGAGACGCGGGCATGATTCATGGACTTGATACGGGGTTTCTCGTCGCGGCGGAGGTCACTGAGCACCCCGCTCATGCCGCCGCGCGGACGAAGCTGGCCGAATTGGTTGCCAGCGGCGACATGTTGGCCATCGCGCCGCAGATCCTGGCGGAGTTCCTCCATGTCGTCACGGATCCGAAACGGTTCGGCAGTCCTCT
>JAYSVZ010000129.1:0-7337 GCA_043718305.1 Planctomycetota bacterium
CCGAGATCGACAAAGCTGATCTCGCCCAGGGTCGACTTGCGGACGACGTTGACGGGGCCGGGGTGTTGTTTGCCGTTGACAGTCACTTTCTGAGACTCCTTGACGAATTCGTACTCTTCGACACTGGCCCCGACAGACGCCTGCCACGGGAACCCGTTCTTGGAACTGGTGACCACTTCGCGAGCGGCCACGGTGTCGCGGGAGACGACTCCCCTGGCGACCAGTTGGCCTTGATCGACCCGGATCGCATCGGTGTGACCCACTCCCGAGAGCGGATCGTGAGCGAACCGAATCGGTCGCGACTGCGAGGGGATCGACAGCCCGGCCAGATCCAGGATCACGGGATACTTCCACCCTGCGACCCGCATCGGTCCGCCCGTGTAGCCGACCATCTGGAACCGAGGCAGTGCGTTGGGTGTGCCATCGGCTGCGGCCTGCATGTCAATCCGCGCGGTGGCGGTCAGGCACAGCTGAGTGGGCGGCGATTGAGCGTCAATCTTCTTCCGGGGGCGGAGCGTCAGTGTCGGCATTCGAATCCTCGGGTGGAGTGTTTTCGTTTTGGGTGTTGGTCGTCGGGCCGGGTGTGGTCAGGCCCAGTTCATTCATCAGGGCCAGCTCTTTGGCCCGCTGCCGCAACTGGGTCTCCCAGTCGAGACCGCGTCGGGCATACTCGTCGGCGTACGTGGTCGTGTGGTTTGCGAGTCGCAGGGCCTGGGCACTCGATTCCTTGAGCGGGTCGACATGCTCATGACCATCAAAGAACCAGGTATGTGCGGTGCGAGGTGCATCCCCGAGATCCGGGGGATACCCCTCAATCAGCAGGGCTTCCTCCAGCCAGGCGTTCAGGATGCGATCAAGGACCACGGACTCCAGATGGGCCTGCTCGACGCGAATCGCCTTGAAGTACATCTGGTGATCGAGGCGACCGGACGCATAGTTGTAGCCCGAGGAGTTCCCCGCCGAGATCGCGAACGGCATGTTCAGGCAGCGGGCGATCTCGTTGAGAATCTCTCGCTTAAACTCACCATACGTGGTCGTCGGAAACTGAGCCTCCATTTGGCACATCTTCCAACCGCCGGGCATCGTCATCAGCATGCCGCGTTCGAGTTCGATCAGGTCCATCGGCTCGAGGGACTCGGCCTCACCATTGGCTGGGGCATCGGTGTACAGCACTCCGCCGGGGAGAGCGGCGATCTCCGCTGCCGTGATCACCGCCAGCGTGTACCGCCGCAGGTGGGCAAACAGTGGCAACGCCGGTGTGATGTCAGGCACGCCTCGGCCTTGGCCCGCCCGGTCCTGGCGGTAGTAGTGAATCATGCTCTCGGCGGGCACGCGTTCGTACTGGATCGACAGGCTCCCGGAGGTGTCACCGGGGTGCTTCCGCAGGATGTGGTACGCCACCGGATTGCCGTAGACATCGAACTCGATGCCGTCCACCGCGTTGGTCAGGTCGAGTCGCAAGTCCGGCGTCGCGACCTGATCGGCCTCGACCAGCCTGATGTCCAGTTGCACAGCGGTGGTCAGCTGCGGATTGTTCGTGAGAATGGAAAAGCCTTCGCCGTCAGAGGCGCGGGACATCCGCAGCGTACGGAGTTTTTCAGGCAGTCCGATCGCCTTCGACCAAGCCATCCACTCCTGTTCGATGAACCGATTGGCATCGGCGTTGTCAGTCAGCATCTGCAGCCTGGGGCCGGAACCAATCATGTCGTTGGCCAGAGTCAGAACGATCCCCCGGGCATAGCTGTTGTTCGCGACCTCATAGCGAGCCCGATTTCGCAAAAGTCGACGCACCAGCGGGCTGTTGGCGGCATTCGCCGAGAGGTTGTCAGCGTTGGCCCAGTGCCGCCGGTTTTCGTCGTTCGTCCCGGCGGCGTCGTACCGCGCCCGGATCAGCCGCAGGGCCTGAGCCACATGTGGTTGATTCGAGGGCGTACTGGGCGACCAGAGTGATTTGAGCCATGTGAGCAATGTCAGGAAGCCCCTGGGGGAGCGAATCGGGAGAATCGGATGCCGCGAGATTTCGATCTCGCGGCCTGCTTCGAGGCCAGAAAGCGGTCAGCTTCGATCTGGTCTTTGAGCGAGTGTTGTTTCACGCCGCCGGAGTCGCCGTGAGCCTCTGCGGGGCCTTGAGCGTTGTCACGAATCGCTTGTTCGAGAGAGTTGTCGGGCATTGGTCGATTCTTTCTCCCTCCCCTCTTATTCATATGCCGTTTGAGTCAAGTTCCTCAGCAATCTGGGGGCGATTCTGGAAAATAGTTTTCAGCCATGTCGGCGGGAGCGAAGCTCGGAGAGCTTCAATCGCACGGCAGGTACCGCCCTCTGTGCATCATCTCCGAGCAGCTTCACACCCAAAACTGACGCTGCCACGGCACACCCGACGATCCCGTCGAGCCAGTGGTTGTCCGGATGTCCCAATCGGGGTTTCCACTCGTCAACCGTGCGTCCGCGTCCCTCGGTGCGGACGCGGTACTCGGCGGTGAGGTGTTCCGCGAACAGGCGATGCGGTTCGGGCTTCTGACCGAACAGGGCCAGCGAACCTTTGTCGGCCATCGCCACGGCCAGCCTGGCGAACACGAACGATTTCCAGAAGTTGGTGTCAAACGAGACGTGCCGAACGGCCCGCTTCCCCATCACACTGGGGATGCGCCAGTTGAGGCCCACACGATCGCCCGGTCGGCGCTTGTGGTCGGAGAACGGCAGGCTTGACGCTCCCACGAACCGTCCGTGGCTCGGGAGTAAAAGTGCCGCATGTGGTGACTGGCGGCAGAACTGGTAAACCACATCCGTGGACGTGCCCCAGTTGGCGTCGATCAGACAGCGTTCGATCCGCAGTGAGGCTCCATCCTCGCGGTGCCACTCGCGGGCCAGCTGGCGCTCAGTGAGCGCCTGCAGCCCCGCATAGATCGCTCCTTCGAGGCCCGTTCCGGGTGTCACACTGGCCAACGTCTTGGTGATATCTCGCAGTGAGAAGTACGAGCGCTGGGGATCGGGCCAGGCTCCGTACTCCAGTACTGTTCCGCTGAACTCCTCGGCCCAGGCACAGATGACGTAGAACAGCACCTTCTGTTGTACATCGATGAACATCGTCAGATGCTGGCAGCCCAGCGGCACCCGCCCTTTGGGAAGACCGTTGAGCTTGGCAGCGATCTGGTCCGCGGTCAGTTCGTTCTCGTCCGCCTGCACCTCCGGCAGCGGCTCGTTCTGGTACTCGGCCCAGAATGCCGCCTCGTCTTGCAGTTTGAGATTCATCGCGTGCTGGATCGCCGACAGCTCGTCGTAGTTGAACCGCACTGGCCAGGCGATCACCGACCCCGCGTCCATCTCCACCTGATGCAGGCGGTAGAACGCGGTCGCTCCCGCCCCGCCATCTTCGTTCCGCAGCCCCTCCGCCCGGATCTCGGCGTACCGGTCCCACAGCTTCGTGTCGGTGGGAAACGCATAGACCATGCGGGTGCGTTGACCCTGCCACTGCGGATGGTGATCGCGGTTCAGGATCCGGTCCGCCATGTCGCCCGGGCGAATGACCGTGCAGGGCATGATCCCCGAGATTTTCTGGCCTGGCCCGGCGAGTCCCAACACCGCACCTGCCAAGATACTCTCGCGCTGCTGACACTGCGAAATCGACCGTGCCGATTCGTCAGTTTGAGGGTCATCGAGCACCACAAGGCCCGGTCGGACGCTCTTGCCATCCGGGCGTTTGAACTTCATTCCGCGAATGCGGCCCGTGATCCCGGCGACCTTGATGATCGCGCCGCTCCCGCGTGACCGCCCATCCTCCCGGACGAACGGAGCGAGCGCTTCGTCTTCATCCCAGCCTTTGGGCAGGATCGTCGGCAACACGATGTGCTTCGCGGTCCAGCCGATGTGCGTGCGTTCCCCCTGGTACAGCTGGCCGTTGCAGCGATTGGCGATCCCATCGAGAGACTGGATCGGATGGCAGATCTCGGGATAGTCGGCCAGCAGCAGGTCGTTGGCATCCAGTTCGGTCTTGATCGATTCGAGCATGTCCATCGCATGCCCCTCGTCGGAACCGATGAGGCACACGAACTCGCGATGGCCGTTCAGCACGGCCCAGATGCAGGCGCATTCGCAGATCGTCGTCTTGCCACTCCCGCGCGGCATCGCCATCGCGAACAGGCCACCGTGCAGCACCGCGTGCTCAATCTTTCGCAGCACCTTCAGATGGTCCTCTGACCACTCCAGATGGAACGACTGTGGGAAGTACGCCTCGCAGAAGAACTGGAAGTTCACTGCCGCCTTTGCCCGTCGCTCGATGACCTCGACGCGGGGCAACTCGCCAATGTCGCGACCACTGGCCGACAGATCCGCCCCGCGCCGCGCGGTTCGGTCCTTGTGCTGCGCATACGACTCTTCGTGCTGCGCGGGCTTCGGATGATGCCGCTCCCACGCTAGCCAGGCCACGTACCGCACGAGGTCGAGGTGCTTCCCATCCCCGATGCGGAACCCCGCCCGCTGCCGGTCGCGATACAGCTGCCGCTCGCTGGTCACCTCGCCCAGCGGGGTGGAGTTGAGCAGCTGCACCATCTCGCTGGGACGGAGATGTCTCGGGTCAAACGCCATGTCCACGCTCCTGCGACACATGTTGTGACAACCACGCCGCATACGTGACCAGATTGATCGTGCCATCCGCATTCGACGGCGCACCGGCGACCACGTCCGCCTCGATCTGTTCCAACGAGATCAGCCGTCCTCCCGCCTTCGACAACAATCGTGCTGCGTCGGGGATCGAGAGTGCCAACGGATTGATGCGGGGTTCGTCGGACATGGAGAAACCTGCTGGAATCCTGAGAAATAGGCTCGCATTCGACTGGATGTCATTCCGAAGTCGAGGTAACTCATGTCACGTCGCCACAGCGATGCGACCTTCGAAACCACGACGCGAGACCCAACCATGAACGCCCGATTGGAAGCCGAGAAACACGCGAAGACTTTGACCGCGATCCTCACCCGGATGCAGGCAGCAGCGACCGAGATCCCTCAACGACCGAAGGTCGATTGGGGCCACGCCGAGCAGATGCGAGACGCCCTCCAGCACACGGTGTACGCCGCCTTCGCAATGGGGATCGTCAGCGAAGAAGAGTCCGCCAGCCTTGGGTTCCCCTGCTAAGGCCCCGCGATGAAATGCCCCTTAAACCAACTCCCTCCGGGAACGCGGTTCCGACAACCCGACCTCGACATCACCGGCAAGCTGTTGATGGTGAATGAATGCCGGGCTTTGGTCCGGATCGACCAGCCGCAACAGTTGGTCGAATTCGCCGCCCCTGATGGCTCGATACGCACGTTTCGAGCCTGCCGCAATCACGACACGTCCTGGGCCCCGACCGTGTTGGTCGAGGCCCTTTCCTTTGAACCCCTGCCAGAAAGAGATGCCACCATGCCCGCGAAGAAGACCAACCCGAAGACCACGAAGAAGGCTCCAGCCACGAAGGCCGCAGCGAAGGCTACCATGCCCACGGCACCCGCGAAGGTCGCCGCGCCCCTCAAGCCTGCGAAGGCCGAGGGTAAGCTCAGCCAACTCGACGCAGCGGTTAAGGTTCTGGCCGAATCGGGCCAGCCAATGACCACCAATGCGATGATCGAAGCGATGGCCACGAAGGGCTACTGGACCAGCCCCGGCGGCGCGACCCCGGCCCAGACGCTCTACAGCGCCATCCTTCGCGAGTTGCAGAAGAAGGGAGCCGACTCGCGATTCACCAAGGTCGACCGAGGACAGTTCGCCTTGAAGCAGTAGGAGTCGAACATGCCGAACTCAACTCACCCACTGGCCGACGCCATCCGCGAAGTGACCGTGGCAATGCAGAATGCCATCGCCGACGGGCACCGATCGCGACTGATCGACGCCGACGATTTGGTTGAAGTGCTGCTCGCCATCGCGGACCGACTCGACTCGCCGGTACGGGAACCGAACCAAGTCGAGTTCCCATGTCCCGGCTGCGGCGAAGCCGATTCCGACCGGCTGGTCTGGCAGGACGATGACGAAACGGTGTGCTGCTCCACATGCGGAGTGACATACCGCCCCGGCGAATGACAATCCGAATTGGGAATTTCCCAGCGACGCCCCACGCTTCCCGCGTGCGGGCGTTTTCTCGTGGGTCGGGAGGAACGTTCCACTTCGGTCCTCGTTCGCGACGTGGGGCAGCATGGGGCGACGGGAGCGGTTTACGCGGCAGACTTGGCCGCAGAGATTCGTTCCGCTTTCAAGCCCGTGAACTGCTCGTACCGCTGCACAATCACATCGCAGTACAGCGTGTCGAGTTCCATAAGGAACGCCCGTCGCCCGGTCTGCTGGGCGGCGATCATCGTGCTTCCCGAGCCGCCGAAGAGGTCGAGGACGTTCTCGCCGGTGCGCGATGAGTACTGCAGCGCCCGCACGGCGAGTTCGACCGGCTTCTCGGTCAGATGCACCATGCTCTGTGGGTTCACCTTCTTCACATGCCACAGATCGGTCGCGTTGTTCGGGCCGAGATACTGGTGAGCGGCTCCCTCCTTCCAGCCGTAGAACGCGAGTTCGAACGCGCCCATAAAATCTTTCCTTGTCAAAACAGGATGCTGCTTGTCCCAGACGATGCTCTGGCTGAAGTACAGGCCATGCTTCTTGAGGAACGGCGGGTAGTTGCCGAGGTTCGCGTACCCGCCCCAGATGTAGAACCCCCGGCCCGGGACCAGTACGCGGGCGATGTTGCCGAACCAGGCGTCGAGCAGCCGATCGAACTCCTCGTCCGACACGAAGTCGTTGGCCAGCGGGCGGTCCTTGGCTCGCAGCTTCTTCTGCGTCGGCTTCGATTTCTCAGGATGCCGGGCCACGTCCATCGACTGGTGGTGCGTCGTCCCTTGGAACGATGACAGCCCAGCTGCGATGGCGTTGTTGGAACGCGGTTCGACCTTCACGTTGTACGGCGGGTCGGTGTTGCAGAGGTGGATCGGCTGGCCATCGAGCAACCGGTCGAGGTCCGCCGCCAAGCTGCTGTCGCCGCAGAGCAGACGATGCTCGCCGAGAATCCACAGGTCGCCCGGCTTCGTGATCGCCTCATCGGGTGGGGCGGGGATCTCGTCCGGATCGCACAGCCCCTGCTGGCCATCGGGATCGAGCAGCTTCGCCAACTCGTCCTGGTCGAATCCGAGCAGCCCGAGATCGAAGTCCATCCCCTGCAACTCCGCCAGCTCGATCGGGAGCAGCTCCAGGTTCCACTCGGCGATCTCCGCCGTCTTGTTGTCCGCGATGCGCAGGGCCTTCACCTGCTCCGCCGACAACCCGCGAGCCACATGCACCGGCACCTCCGACAGCCCGAGCGACTTCGCCGCCTTGAGCCGCGTGT
>JAYSVZ010000130.1:0-24724 GCA_043718305.1 Planctomycetota bacterium
CAGCCCAGGGCAGAGCGACCCACGGGAGCGCCGCCCTGGGTCACGATCCCCCAGGAAGTCGCAGCCCTGAAAGGGCGAAACAACCCACCGCGGCGCGACTCTGTGCCGCCCTTTCAGGGCTTGATGCGACGTCATGCCACGCACACCCAGGGCGGCGCTACGCGGCTCTCGCCGCTGCGCTCTGCCCTGGGCTGATTTGTGGCTGCCCCTTCGGGGCGGAAGAAGGGAGCGATCACGGGACAGTGGTCGCAAACCGCGTCTCGCACTCACTCCGAGATTCCGCATGACATTCCGGTTGACATCGGGAAGCACGCGACGAAAGTCGCTGCCATCCAAGAGTGCTTCGATTCTTCGGGAGATGCTTTCCGACGAGCATTCCCGCGATCGGCAGAATTCGCGTCCGTGATCGACAGAAGCCGATTCTGCCTCACCCGCGTTCGGCGGCGTTCTAAAGGAGCTGATCGATGGCTGACGGCGCGACTTGCGACATCTGGGGGCAACACAAGCCATACACGTACTTATATTGCTGCTACCAGTGTCAGACGTGGATCTGCCTGAATTGCAGCAACGTCAACAGACTCCCTTGCCAGAAGTGTGGTGCACCCGCTCATGATCGAGAACCGATGGATCGTGGTCGTTAGCTTCTACAGTCAGTAGTCGAGTGACGTTGCGGCGGCCCCACCGGCCTTCTGCGTCCGGGTGGCACTGGCGGTCGCTTTGGGCCGCCAGTGCAGAGAGCCAAACAGCGTCGTTTTCTGTTGAGACCTCGGTCCCAAGCCGGAGCGCGGTCACGCGAGTTGGAATCGAGCGTACGCGTACACTGAATGGGAGAAATGAGCGTATTCCAGGACGTGATGAACCTCAACCCGATCGTCCATCGAGGACGGGCAAATGTGCCCGTCCCACGACGCATCAACCTTCGACCTGCCCGCAATCCGGCAGGATCAGGTCCGGCTGTGCCGCCCCGGTCGCCCAAAGCGGCAACCGGGGCCACCCGGCGAGCGAAATGCCTCGTTTCTCGCTGTGACGACGGTCATGCACGAGTGCCTCATCCAAGCTAAGACCAGAGGTCGGGGGCATCCTGATCGGGAGGGCGAGGCCAGTGCTGTGAACACGATGGAGGCCGATCCGTTCGGCGTGGGGCACGTTTCCGCTGTGCCCGTTGCCTGGCCAGGGCGGGGGTGGGAGTCCAGCCTTTAGGCTGCTCCGGGACAGGCAAAAGCCTGGACTCCCACCCCATTTCTGAATTGCGACAAGACGCGATGGGGTGACTCCAGATCGGAGTGATGGCCGCAAAAAACTCAAGAAACGCAAAAAAAGAGTCCGCCCCTTTTTGCGTTTCTTGAGTTTTTTGCGGCCACCACTCTTCAACGCCGCCACCTGGAACACTCCACAACACCGCCGCCGGGCTGCCCCTTCGCATGGCGCTCCGCGAGGGACGGGATCGTCGGAAACGTGCCCCACGCTGATCGTGATCGTGTTCACAGCACTGGGGCGAAGCTCCTGCCGAGCCGCGAGCCAGACAGTGTTGTCCCTAGCACGCGGCTTCACCCCCTCTCCCGGGGAGAGGGGAGCCGGATTGTGCTGACTCATCGCTGAAAGCTCAGGGAGCTAAAACCCCATTCCATAAGGCTCCAGGCTACTCCACTTGCACCAGGACATGGTACTCACCACCGGCCACCCGCGCGACGACGGTCTCGTGGTGCGAATGCAGCCCAAGGGCGGATCGAGCGGAGTCCCCCTTCGCGGCCTGGTGCAGCACCATCCAGGTCATCTCGCCTAGACGCCACCGAGCGGCACACGACAGATGGGGGGCCACGCGCTGCCGGTCTTCACACACCGTGAGGGGAGCCCACATCGCCGGTTCGGACCGCCGCGCGGGGGACCAGTCGAGGACCACGCCGGTGTAGAGGCAGTCCTCTTTTGCCGTTCCATGAAAGGTCAATCGCTGGTCGGCGATGGCGACATGGCGATCAGTGCCGACGACTTTGTGCTGAGCAGCGAAGATCGGCAGGACGCGGACCGTGCTTCCCGGCTGTTGCAGTTGCCATTCGCGGGTCCGGCCATCGGCGAGGGCGTTCCAGCCGGCTGCGAGCGGCAGATGACTCGCCAATGCAATCTCCGACTTTCCCGGAGCCCGGACCTCGTCGGCGATGAATAGGAACTGATCGATCCGCGACAGGAGAATCTGTCGGTAGAACGTCACCCCCTTGACCGGCTCCGCCTTCAATTCGCAGAAGTCGGCGTCCCCGTCAGAGAACCAGCAGCAGCAACTCCAATCGCTGGCTGTGATCGACTTGCCGTCGATCGTGACTGTGCTGGTCCATTGGCCGCCGAGAAGCGGATGCTCTTCAACGGCCCCCTCGAGCTCGAGCTGCCCCTCGGGATGTCGCACGATGACCCGGTCGCGCGAGTCGCGCCAGTCCCCGAACAAACACGCGTACCGGGCGGCGTCCGACTGGTGCGAGCGGACCTGTTTCTTCTTCAGTGGGGAACGCGACTTTTGCTTAGCCAAGGAGCGCTTCGTCACCTTGGCCTTGGCCCCGGGAACCTTGCGAGGCTTCGCGAGGGCGATGTCTCGCCAGTGCTTGAGCAGCCGGGCCGTGATCTCATCATCCGTGACTTCGAAGCACTCTCCAACCCGCTCCAGCCAGTTCACGGCCTCGTGCGGCGTCCGCGACGGAACCCACCGGGCATCATGCGGGAAGAGGGTGATCGCATCGATCGCCAGCGTCTTGAGTGACCGGCGAGCCGCCTTGTCGAACAGCTTCAGTTCCGCTCGTTCGCCGAGTTCACTGAGCCGGACCAGTGTCCCCATCATCGACCCGAGCTGCCCATGCAGGGCCGCCATCGGGTGTCCCTCATTGTCGGTATAACGGCCCAGGATCTCACGAACGGCCTCACGAATCGGAAAAACTTCTGAGGTCCGCACCCGCTTCGGCGAGGTCGCCAGAAACCGCAGCAACTGCCCCTCCAACCGCAGCAGAAGAGCGGCGGGCGAGGACTCCGTCCCCTTGGCGGTCCCGCCTTCCGTCCGTTCATGAACCACGCGCCACAGTTTCACCACCGTCGCATCGGCCAATTCACGATGCCGCTCCAGGAGCAAGGTCACGACCAGACTTTGCTCCAGCGGTCGCAACTTGCCGACTGTTGGAAGTCGCTCGAGCCAGGAGTCGACGATTCCCGAGAAGACTTCCGCAGACGAACGTCCCTTCCCGACGAGTGCCTGCCGGGCCTCGTCAATGAGTTCGATCGACATCGAGTCATGGTGGGCATCGCCCGACCAGCGGAGTGCCGCGAGCAGACCCGGCTGTGACCCCGAGGCGGCAAACGAAGCGAATCGTTCGCGCAGCCAAGCGGCGGCCTTCTTGATGTGTCCCGCCGCGAGGACGGAGCGGGCTGCTGCCGAATACTTCCGATCGGCAGCCAGCGACGGCAGCCACTCGGCATCAGACAACACGGGAGAAATGGTACGAGGAGGCGCGCCAGCAATGCTCATGAATGCAGTTCTTCGACCGTCAGCCCAGGCCTCGGTCCGGTGATTGTGGTTTCCTGCCTCCCAGCGGCGATGACGCTTCCGTCCTTAGTATGCCAAGTGATCTAACACCCGCCCGCCATCGCACAGAGAGCGTATCCGCCGCCGCCACTGATGCCAAGGAGGCCGCTGAGTATCGGTCGCCTTTCGATGAATTCGGACGAAATGGCTGTGCGCCGGTCAACCCATCGGTCACAATCGATTACAGCGTCCGTTAGCGCGGGCGTCCCGCCTGACATTGGTCACCGGGGGAGCTATCTTCTCCCTGGATGACCTCCCACCTGCCGAGCAATCCTGATGATTCGCAGTCTGCTTCTCTGGCTTGATGACCGGACCGGTTACAAAGCGCTCATGCATGAGGCGCTCTTTGAACGCGTCCCCGGCGGTGCCCGATGGCGGTATGTGTGGGGCAGCACGCTCGTCTTTACATTCGTGCTCCAGATGATCACGGGAATCGTGTTGTGGATGGCGTACAGCCCCAGCACAAAGACGGCCTGGGAAAGCGTGTACTACATCCAGAATGAGATGACCCTCGGCTGGCTCGTGCGGGGGATTCACCACTTTGCCGCGCAGGCGATGGTGATTCTGTGTGTGGTCCATCTGGTGCAGGTCGTGATCGACAGTGCCTACAAGGCCCCTCGCGAACTGAACTTCTGGCTCGGTCTGGTTCTGATGCAGATCGTGATGGGCCTGGGTCTGACCGGGTACTTGTTGCCGTGGGATCAAAAGGGGTATTACGCGACGCAAGTCGCCACCGAGATCATGGGATCGACCCCCGTCGTCGGGCCGGAGATCCAGAAGCTGGCCCAGGGGGGAACCGAGTACGGGCACCACACGTTGACGCGATTCTTTGCGATGCATGCCGGGGTTCTGCCGGGGCTGTTGGTGGGGTTACTGGTGCTGCATATCTATGTCTTTCGGCGGCACGGGTTGACGGCTGCGGAGCCGAAGCGGAAGCCGGACGGGACGTTCTGGCCGGATCAGGTGCTGATGGACGGGGTGGCTTGTCTGGCCGTGTTGGCGGCCGTCATGGGACTGACGCTGTACTACCACGGAGCCGAACTTTCCGCTCCCGCGAATCCCGCCGAGGCGTACAACGCAGCGCGGCCGGAGTGGTACTACTTATTCCTGTTCCGGTTCCTGAAGTTCGAGTGGGTTTCGAAACTGGGCAAGGCCACGCATCTCGGCGAAGCGTTCGGCGCGATCGTGATCCCGGGAATCCTGATGGCGATTCTGGCTGCGATGCCGATCATCGGGCGGAAGCGGGCGGGGCACCTGTTAAACGTGTGGTTCTTGAGCATCGTCATGCTGGGGGCTGGCAGCCTCACCGGTTACGCACTCTACGAGGACTGGTATCAGGACGACACTGATAGTCGCGACTTCCGGACCGCCGTGAAGCAGGCTCACGTCGACGGGGCGCGGACTGTGGAGCTGGCCCAATCGCCGACCGGTATCCCCGCCGATGGAGCGATCTCGCTGCTACGAAACGACCCGCTGACACAGGGGTCGAACCTGTTCAAGACATACTGCCTGGAGTGCCACCAATCGCCGGGCATTGAATTCCCCTTACCACCGATCACTGTGGGTGGACCATCACCCGGTCCCAAGCCATCGCAAGGCCCGCAATTGGCCGAATACCTGCACCGCGAGACCATCAACTTCGGCAGCCGCGACTGGATCAAGTCCGTCCTCACCGACTTCGAGGGACACTTCAGCTCGCTGAAGAACATCACCGAGGCCAACGGCATGACCGCCGTCCGGTCGAAGTCTGCCGGGGCGATCCTCAGCGGTTCCATGAAGGAGTGGTCCGTCACCAACGGTCCACTGCTCAAAGACCCCGCGAACGCCGCCGACTTCGAGGCGCTGGTCGAGTTCCTTTATGCTCAGGGCGATCGGGCCGATGCCTTGCCCGATGACGACTCCAGAGTCCAAAGGGGCCGAGATATCTTCGCAAATGGCAAGTTGTCCCAAGGTGAGTTTGATACCGCCTGTCTCTCGTGCCACTCGATGAAGGCGCTGGAAGCCCCAGAAGCCTCCGTCAATTATCCGATTCTGACAGGCTATGCCGGAAAGGAATGGCTCAAGCAGTTCATCTCCGATCCGCAGTCCCACTACGCGGGCGGCGACTCCGGCCACAACGCGATGCCCGGGTTCAAGAACCAGTTGACCGAGAAGGAACTGGAAATGATCGTGAAATGGATGACCGGGGAGTACTACAAGAGCCCCAGCCCAGTCTCTCATCCGTAGCGGCTGAGGCAGGGGACAAAATAGTCTCCCTGTAAGACGGCCTTTCCAGACGCGCCCGACAAAAGTCGATTTCGGACGAAAACGCCTCGGAAAACCCAGTGTTTCAGAGGGGTCTCCCTCACGAATACTTCAACACCCCACAAACAACGGCCCAGCTTCGATTTCTTCGCCACAAACGCATCCACAGCCGTCGATATCAATTGCTCCTGAACGACCACCATGTCATACTCGACACAGAAGAATTCGTGTCACACCCTTCCCTCGATTCGGGAGTTCTCCATGCCCGGTCCGCACGGTGTTGCTAACCCTTTGTCCGATGTCCTCTCCCGCCGCTCGCTTTTGCAAGCGACCGGACTGGCTGCGCTCCCGATGGCGCTCCCCGGCATGGTCGCCGCCGGAGTGAACCCGATCACTGGCCTCGGCAAGGTCGCCGCCGAGAGGTCGTGCATCTTCGTCCTCCTCTGTGGCGGGCCGCCGCACATCGACACCTGGGATCTTAAGCCCGAGGCCCCCGACACCATTCGCGGGCCGTACAAGCCGATCGCCACCAAAGTCCCCGGCATGCAGATCAGCGAGCTGCACACCGAGATGGCCCAGCTGACCGACCATTTTTCGCTGATCCGGTCGATGACGCATGTGGGGAACATCAGCAACCACTTCGACGCCATGCACCACTGTTTGAGTGGTCAAGCCGGGGCACCGACCGATGCTCCGTATATCGGGTCGATCCTGGCCAAGGTGCGGCCCAATACCCAGACGATCTCGCCGTATGTGTGGCTCATCAAGTGCGTCGGTGACCCGGTGTTTTGTGCCCCGAACATCGGCATCGGCGGGCATCTCGGTGCGGCTTACAGTCCACTGTTCGTCGGGTCGGCGGCGAATCATCCGGCGATGCCAACCTTCAAGGCCCCGGATGAATTGCAGGCGTCCGTCGAGGCGGCCCGCCTCTCCAATCGCCGTCAACTTCTCGACACCCTCAGCCCCGTCGTCCGCGACAGCGAAGCAGCCCGCGCGACGAAGAACTGGCAGGACATCCACCACCGGGCGTTCGACTTAACGAGTGGAGCAGAGGCCCGCCTGCCGTTCGAACTGCATCACGAATCGGACAAGGTTCGCGACCGCTACGGCATGCACCCGCTCGGCCAGAATTTGCTCCTCGCCCGAAGGCTCGTGGAGGCCGGGGTCGGATTCGTCACCGTCAACGGCTGGACCGGCACAGCTCCCGAAGGCGGCGGCGGGGCACCGAGTTCCAGTTGGGACATGCACGGCGGCGAGATGGGAATGGGGAGTGCCTTTGGCAACGGGTCGTACGGTCTGGGGTGGTGCCTGCCGAAGCTCGACCAAGCTCTGTCGGCGCTGCTGCTCGACCTCAAAGACCGAGGCATGCTGGAGAGTACGATGGTTGTCGTCTGCGGCGAATTCGGTCGCACGCCGAACATCAACGCCGCAGCCACGAACCCCGGCAGACAACACTGGCCATCCTGCTTCTCGGCCATGATCGCAGGCGGCGGCATTCGCGGCGGAGCTGTGTATGGCGAGACTGATAAGCACGGGGCCTATGTCAAAGACCGCCCGGTGAGACCGCAAGACCTCGGGGCCACGATCTTCCACTCGCTGGGCGTGCCGCTCGATACGCGGCTTGGCAAGGATGGGTTCACGAGACCGCTGTCGACGGGCGAACCGTTGATGGATTTGTTTGGCTGATGGCAGCTTTCCAGAGGGTGCCCGAGCCGAACGAAGTGGCTGCATTCCGAGCAACGACAGCGCCTCGTTAGTCCTCCAATGCGGAAGTCGCAGCAAGGGCCAAAGCCCCCGGGCTGAATATGTGGCTGCCCTACGGGGCGGAAGTGGGAAACTTGGCGCTCCAGCAACTCGGCGTCCCGGTCCCCCAACTGCCGCCGTATGACCCGGCGAAGGACGAGCCGTTCCCCTGAGAAGCCGATGTCCACGCGGCGATTGAGAAATTGAAGAAGGAAAAAGCGGAGCGGGAAAAGAGAAAAGAATCCGCGACTTTTGCGAGGCGCGTCAAAAGCTCTGAATCGTCAGCTTAAAACTTCGGTCCGTCCGGCGTTCCAGTCGCCGGAACGCCCGCTCGGACTGGCTTGGGAATCTGGTTAGACACGCTAAACGTTTCCAGAGCCGTCATCAGATGCATATCGAGCCGCTCCCGGGTGTTGCCCGGATAAATGAGCAGCACAGCCACTTGAATCGGGCCGTTCGAGTGCGTGTAGAGCTGACACTTGGGAGTAAATTCGACCTTGTCGTTGGCATATCCGGCCTGCGGAACGATGGTCATCGCATCGAACGGCTTCTGGGTGGTGTATCTGGCCCGCTTGGGATCACGGGGGCAGAGCTCGCGGTAGCGCACGTTGTCTTCGACCTTGGTCGAGATGGCCTCGGGAAGAGACACCCCCATCGCACTGGCAACGAGTTCTTCGATCGTATGGTTGAACGCTTCCGCCGGGAGTCCCTCAACGCCCTCAGCCGGATGAAACAGCGAGTGATTGCTGCACACATACATCAGCGTCGGCCAGACCTTTCCATCGTCACACGCGAAATCGCCGCGCCAGGCTTCGACCAATCCCGGGAGGACCAGTTCATTGAAAGCGGTCGGCTGCCGCGTTTCGACGGGTGCCGGTTCCCCTTCCTTGGGCACTGCGGGCCGGGGAAGCCGGTTAAATCCTTTGGGAACTCGCATCTTGATCGTGTAGCTGCGTTCTTCCCAGTAGGCTTGCAGTGCGCGATCCAGCGATTGCCGGTACTGAAAAAAGGCGTCGGTCTCCGTGAGTCGCTGTTCATATTGCTCGGTGCCGCACCCGCCTGCCAACAGTACGCCGACCAGCACCAGACAGCATTGCGAACGTGTCATGCGAATCCCCGAACAGGCAGGCGATGGAGTGTCCCAGTGACTCCCGGGAGCCCAGGGCCTCATTGTGGGGGGCAAGTATTGAATCCGTCAAACGACAGCGATCCCAATCCTGCTGCGGCTTCCGGTGATCCGTCATCAAGCTCCTGGCTGATTGACGGTTCGATTTGATTTCAACGAAGTGTCGGTCAGCACGTTCGGCTTGCGAATCGCGCCCGGGTTGGGGAGCGAATCGGCAGAAGCAGGTCGACCATGACCATCAAACCCGATCTCTGAGCTGGCTGTTCTGGCGTTCCTGACGAAGACGGGCTGGCACCGTTCATCGATCCGGTGTTTGAGCAGGCGACGGAAATTTCCCCCTCTTGCCTCAATTTGAAAATATCTCCATACTCCGGCAGGAACTGCCGATGGGCATAACTCCCTGTTGCGATTGAAGATCGCGATCAGGTCTCCGCGACGTTCATCTCGAACAGCGCGATACCAATGGGAGTGTGACCACGGAACACGCGAGGAAGGGACTCCCGCATGCCTGAGATGTTGAAGTTGATTCATGCGTCGCGGCTGCTGCTCGATGAGCCGGTCGTGGGGGCTGGGCCGTTGTCCGGGGAGGAGCGGCGGCTGGTCGAAGATGCGACGATCACAGCCTTTCACCGGATTGTCGAGGCGTGTGTTGATCGCCGGGCGGACATGCTGATTCTGACGGGCGACACGTTCGATGAAAGCTCGTTCACGCTTCGCGCCCGGGCCACGTTGCTCGATGGGCTGGAGACGCTTTCGGACGCCAGCGTGTCGGTCTTTGTCACACCCGGCACACGCGATTCGGCCACAGCGTGGCGTCGCCTTGGCCATCTCCCGGATGAGGTGACCCTCTTCACCGGCGAGCACGACAGCCCGGTCGAGATCACCGAACGCGGCACCTTACTGGCCGTGGTGAGTTGCTTGAGCCCCTCCTCCCGATCAGTCGCCACACCACGGCCCAGCAAGTCCGGGGTCGTGCAGATCGGGATCATCCCCGAAGGCGATGTCCCGCCCGGCAAGCTCGAAGGATGGCTCGATGCCGAATCGAACGGGTGGCATTACCTGGCCATCGGCGGCGGTGACCGGAATCAATCGCTCAAGCTGAGCCACGGATTGGCCCACGCTCCCGGCACGCCTCAGCCGCTGCGGGCCACCGGACTCGGGGCGCATGGGTGTGCGTTCGTCGAGATCGACCCGTACGGCGGGATTCATCACGAGACCATTCGCACGGCGACGCTGCGCTGGGAAAAGGTCGGGCTCGACTGCTCGACCTCGACCAGTTGGGAAGAGCTTGTCGAGCGGATGGCGCTGCACTTGCTTGAGTACGAGACCAACCCGGTCGAAACCCTGTGGAACATCGAGTGGGTGCTGGGTGGTAAGGGGGATGTCTTTGACAGCCTGACCGACCCTCGGCGGCAACGCGATTTGTGGGATGCGATTGATCGCGAGGGCACCTCGGCCGCGACGAGTGTCCGGCGGCGGCACACACTGACTCGCGAACCATTCGAGTCGGGACGCGAACACGAAGCGGCGAACCTGCTCCAAGAATTCGCCGAATCGATCGGCCCCGTGATGGCTCCGGGGGAAACGTTCTGGAGCGATCGCGGAAAGGCCTTCAGCGATCTGGCGACGCCGTGGGGTCGACAACTCGCGACACTCGTCCAGAACGTCGATGCCCACAAGGTGGCGGACGAAGCGCGACGGCTCGCGCGCGGGTGGTGGACCTGATTCGGTCGGGGGGAAATTCGAAGCACGAAATTCGAAACACGAAACCAAGAGGACATGACCGTCCTGCTGTTTCGGATTTCGAATTTCGAATTTCGAATTTTAAGCAGCAGTCACGGAGGACCAATTGCCATGAAAATCACCGAACTCCAAGTCGAACGATTCGGCGTCTGGAGCGATCTGCATCTGCCCCTGAACCAGGGCGGCATTAGCGTCTTCTACGGCCCCAACGAAGCGGGCAAGTCGACCCTCATGCGGTTCATCCGCGCGATGCTCTTTGGCTTTCGGCCCCAAGATGAGCGGACGGCCGGGCCGCACCCGACGCCGATCCGCTGCGACGGGGCCTTGCGGATCGAGAAGACGGGCCGCGAGCATCTCGTCCGGCGGCTGACAGCTCCGGGGACGCGCGGCCGCGTGATGTTTGATGGGGTGGAAGACCCCCTCAAGACCGATTCGCTGATGAAGAATCTGGTCGGCGGGATCAGCGAGCCGATCTACGAAAACATCTTTGCCATCGGCCTCAACGAACTGCAGGAACTGGCCACGCTCGATGGAGAGGATGTCGCCCGGCACATCTACGGGATCTCGCTCGGACCCGATGGGGAGCGGATTCTCCGAGCGCATACCGGAGCAGAGACCGAAGGAAAACTGCTCCTGGATGAGACTGCCAAGGACGGGGTGCTGCTGAAGCTGGTCCGCGATCTCGATGCGGTTGACCGCGAGTTGGCCTCACTCGGCGACCCCTCTCGCAAGTACGACGAACTCGTCTCCAAACGCGATCAGCTCGAAGGGGAAATCGCCGATCGCAAACGGCGGCAAGTCGCCATTCAACACGAGATCCGCGCCCGCGGGTTCATGGACCGCGTGCATGGCCCGTGGAGCCGCGAGCATCAGCTGCGCCGCGAGATGTCGGGGCTGCCGCAACTGCTCGATTTTCCGAGCGACGGCTTGCAGCGGATCGAGTCCTGGGATGTCGAGGTCGACTCGATCGACACGCGGCGGCGGCAAACGCTCGGCGAGATCGAACGGCTCGAAGGGGAGATCTCCCGCAACACCCTCGAGCCCCATCTCGAAGAGCAGGCGACCACGATCCGCCACATGCTCACGGAACAGGAGTCGGTGCGGTTCATCGAACGCCGTCTGATCGATCGCCGCGCCCGGCAAGAGGCGACGAAGCGGCAACTCGATACAGCGCTGGCGGGCCTCCAGGGGCAATGGGCCACTGACCGCTTAGAAGAGACCGAGTTCTCTCCAGCTGCGCTCTACTCGTTGTCGCAAGCGGCCCGCGACTACCAGAAGGCGGGGACTTCTCGCGCCCGGATCATTCGCCGCTATAAGAAGTACGCCTCCGTTGCCAACCGCAAGCAGTCATCGACCGAGGACCAGATTCGGCACCTCGGCGGGCTGAACATGACCCAGGCTCGGGAGCATGCCCAGCGGCGGCTCGAAGAGCTTGATACGGTCATGCACCTTCGTTCGCGCGAGACGGTCCTGAGTGAGTTGATCTCGGGGCTTGACCTGCAAATCAACCTCACCAATCGGCCCAAGGATTTGCCCGACTACTTCCACCTGACGCTCTGGTTCTTCGGCATGGCGGGGTTCGCCTTGCTGGCGGCGGGGCTGCTGGCGCTGATCGATAACAATCACATTACCCAGACCAAGTCGTGGGCCTTCAGCAGTGCGCCGTGGATCGTGGGGGCCACATACATCTGTGTTGCGGCACTGTGCGGCGGCGTGGTGTGGGTCATGAAGGAGCACTTCGAGCCATCGCGGTATGGCCTCGACACCCTCCAGCGACGACGGAACGATTCGGACCATGAACTCGACGAGATTCACAACGAGATCCTTCGCATCACCCAGCTCGATGTCGCGCGGGGACCGATGCCAACCCTCGCCGATACGATCGGCGATGAACCGGAGCAACTGACCGAAGAATCGGTCTCCCGCGCCATCCGGCGGCGGCTCGTCGAGTTCGATAAGTACGAACAGCAAGCCAAGCGGATCGAGTCGATTCGCTCCCGCATGTCCCGTTTGCGGCAATCTCTTAAAGCTCGCCAGCGCGACATCGTCAACGGGCGAAGGGCCTGGTGCGAACAACTCCGCCGCGTCGGGTTGCAAGAAACGCTCAAGGTCAAGGACGCGTTCGACCTTCTGCAACGCGTCGCCGATGCGCGCCGGTTATGGATCGAATGGCGCGACGATGAGCGCGAACTCGAAATCGATGACCGCCGCGTCAAGGACTTCCGCAGCCGCGTCGAGGGCCTCGCCCGGCGAGGTGGTTCCAAGGACACGAAGCTCGACTGGTATCAGCTCCTTTCGCAGTGGGAACTGCAACTGCGGCAGATCGAGGACTCGCGGCAACTTCTGATTCGCTTGCAGGGGGAAGCCGAGGAGAAGCGGAAGAAGCTGACGCAAACGAATGATTCGCTGGCGTCGGTTCGCGGCCAACGGGCTGCTCTTTTGGCTAAGGCCGGAGCCAGCGACAAGGCCGATCTCGTCGCACGACTCAAGGCATACCAGAGGTACAACGAGCTGGTCCGACTCTTGAAATCCGCCACGGAAGAGGTCGCGACCGCCGCCCGGCTGGAGCCCGACCTGGCGATCGTCGAAGAGGATCTGCTGCGGTTTGAGCCCTCGAAGAACGAGGAGCAGACGATCACGCTCCGCGTCGAGTTGGTGCAGATCGAGGAACAACAGCAGAAGGCGTTCGAGAAGCTGGGCCGCATCAAGCAGGAAATCCTCGATCTGGAGAACGACCGCCGGGCGTCATCCCTCAAGTTCGAGCGAGCCCAACTGGCTCACGAGTTGGAGACCTCGACGCAGCGCTGGATGGCCCTCCGGGCGACGGGTCAGACCGTCGAGAAGATGCGCGCCCGCGTCGAACGCAACTGCCAACCCGAGATTCTGAAGCATGCTTCGGAGTACCTCGACCGGCTGACATGTAGTAAGTATCACAACATCTGGACCCCGCTCGGGCAGCGCCACTTGGTGGTCGATGACGAGAAGGGGGAATCGCTTAAGGTTGAGCACCTCAGCAACGGAACGCGGGAGCAAGTGTTCCTCGCGATCCGTCTGGCGGTGATGAAGGACTTCGCCGACCGGGGCGTGGAACTGCCAATGGTCCTCGACGATGTCGTCGTGAACTTCGACCAACTGCGAACAGAAGCCGCCGTCCGGACGCTGCTCGACTTTGCTGAGCAAGGTCAGCAAATCCTGATGTTCACCTGCCATCTGCACCTGGCGCATCTCTTCGAGAACCAGGGAATCGAACCGATCTGGTTGCCCACCCGAGCCGGCGGCCCGGTCCGAGAAGGCCAGCGGGCATAAGAGAGTTCCCTGCGAACCACCTTACTGGCCTCAATGCGATCATCGCTGTGCTCTTTGCCTCGTTCCCAAGCTCCGGCTGTGCGCAAAAGCAAGGTCGCATAGAAGAAGGGGGGGACCAAGGGCGGTTCAAATCGTGACAGGCGGCAGGAATGGTTCCTGACACCTTTCTAATTCTCTCACCTTTCTAATTCTCTGACACCTTTCTAATTCCCCAGAGCGTGTTATCACTCGGACGGATGATGCCGGGACGCCGCTGACTGTTTGCTTGTCAAGAAAAACCACTCCATGATTGTCGGTCGGTACTCCCCCAGTATCGAGCGGCGGGTGGGCAAGTCGAGATCCGTCAATTCCGGGTAGCGATACGTCTTGGCCTTCTGAATGTCATCCATGCTTTCGGCAACGGTGAGGTTATGCGTGGCACTGAACAACTGGGCCAATCGAGTGGAGAACGAAATGTCGATAAAGTCGTGTGTTTCGATCAGGAGATCCCAGCCGGCGAATAACTTCACCGTGTCTTCCGTGAAGATGGACATCTCGCCCCCTTCGCAATCGCAAACCACGAGACCTCGATGACGAAGGGGAATCTGGGCAATGTCGTTTCCGGCAAACGCCCCCCGCACATGAACCCGATCGTGGACGCGGTTGGCCTCCGCCATGCTCGAGCACAAGCGTCGCGCCTCGGGATCAATGTCGTAGGCATAGACCACGGCCTCTGCTAACCGCCGAGCCAGTCCCACGGCGTAGTACCCTTCGGCACAGCCGACATCGAGAATCTCCGAGTAACCCGCCGTGCAGACGGTCTCGATCCAATCGTGAATCTCCGACTCGTACGACCCCAGCAATTTGGGGTACAGGGCACTGCCCACTGATGCGAACTCCGGATAACACAAACCTTCAAAGGGACCGTGCCGCACGACCCTGTCGGAAAACAACTGTTGAATTTCTGGATAAGTCAGGGTTCGCATCGCAGGCTCGTCGAGGGACCGGGGAAAGACCCATTATAGACAATAAGCGATTGCTCTCAATCCGTGTGAACAACGGTGTTGCCATGCGGTCGACGATCACTTTGGGGAGGTGGAAAAGGGGGAGGGTCTCCTCTAAACTACCAATCAATGAGACCCTCCCCCATTTTCCCTCCCCATTTTCCCTCCCGAACGGAAGCCGCCGTCCGGACGCTGCTCGACTTTGCCGAGCAAGGTCAGCAAATCCTGATGTTCACCTGCCATCTGCACCTGGCACACCTCTTTGAGAACCAGGGAATCGAGCCGATCTGGTTGCCGACAAGAGCCGGTGGCCCGGTCCGAGAAGCCCAGCGGGCATAAGGCGTACAGCCAGAAATACGATCCCCGTAGGACGGGCATTCCTGCCCGTCCCCGAACGAACGCCAACCTCACGACCCACTCCGTCCGGCCATTCGTGAGTCACGCGTTCGCTCGGGACGGCCTGGAAAGGCCGTCCTACTGGGAGGCGTCTGCTGGCCGCTCGCATAAGAGAGTTCCATGCGAACCACCACACTGGCCCTCAACGCGATCATCGCTGTGTTCTTTGCCAGCTTCGGGGCATACACCTTTGTCGCCCAGCAGCATCTGGAAGGGCTGGCTCGTGACTTTGTGACCGAGAAGTCGGTCCAGCACTCCAAAGTGGTTGTCGACTTGGCCGAGGTCTCACTCGACTTTCCCATCGTGAAGCAGAACCTCCCCGCAGTTCAAGCGGCTGCGATTCGCGAGGAGATCGCGGGCTACCGAAAAGACAGCTTCGCCTACATCGCTGACCTGACGCAGCGGCAGAACCTGAATCCCCCGCCCGCGATGGCGAAACCATTTTTCGGTGCGATCGAGGCGATCAAAGAGGAGATTCGCGAGTTCTACGTCACGACGTTGTCCGCGTTGATTCGCGATCTGCGAATCTTCTCCGGCACAAACCTGATCGCTGGCGTGATTGCCTTTGCGTGGGCGTACCGCTCGAAGCCCCAGGTGCGGCCATCGATCGTCTGGCTGACTATCCTGATGTTCATTGCCGTGCTTTATTGCTCATCGTTGTATCTCGATGAGCTGACGTTCTTTCGAATTCTATTTCGCATGCAGAGGGGGTGGTTCTATCCCGTCCTGTTATGCCTTGTGACGGTCGGACTCTTTCGAGAGTACGGAGCCATTGTCAGTGACACGGCGACATCGTCGACCGCGGCGACTTCGAATCGCTAGTCCCACCGTGCGGATTCGATCCGCATCGGGGAGCGAACTCTCACTTTCACCCCCATCCGGCAAAACCGCGTCTTGCTTCAAAAACGGTTTCAAGAATATAGTCCGCGCCACTCCGCAGTCCCGTCACTCCGACTTGGGCAGTTCATCCTATGTTGCACGATGCGACATCGAAATCGTTCCGGTCAGCCTGCTCCCGGATTCTGACAGCTCTCGCCCTCGGCGGGACGCTGTTCCATGCCTTACCGGCCTTTGGCGAAGAGGCCCTTGGCGTTCAGGTTCCGGAGGGGTTCGAAGTCTCGCTTTATGCGGACGACGATCTCGCGCACGACATCTATTCGATGACGGTCGACTCGTTCGGTCGGATCGTCGTCTCGGGCACCGGCTATGTGCGCGTGCTGATCGACTCCGACCACGATGGCAAGGCGGACACCTTTCAAGAGTACGCCAGCGAGCCGAAATCCGGGGCGCAGGGGATGTACTTTCATGGCCGCGATCTGATCTGCCTGGGTGACCAGGGACTTCAGCGGTACACCGACAAGGACGCCGACGGAAAAGCCGACGGCCCGCCGCAGGTCTTTGTGAAGTTCAACTGCGGCGGCGAACACGATGCGCACGCCATTCGTAAGGGACCAGATGGCTGGTGGTACTTGATCTGCGGCAACATGGCGGGGGTCAACGAGAAATACAACACCCTTCCCAATCCGCCAGTCAAGACGCCCCGCGCCGGGACCGTGATGCGGTTCACCCCCGATCTGTCCAAGGGCGAGATCATCGCGCATGGCCTGCGAAACGCTTACGACTTCGACTTCAACGCGTTCGGTGACATCTACACCTTTGACAGCGATGGGGAGCGGGAGATCACCCTGCCGTGGTATGAGCCCACGCGGCTCTATCATCTGGTCCCCGGGGCCGATGGCGGCTGGTTCTCGAAGAGCTACAAGCGGCCCGAGTATTTCCTCGATATGCCGCCCGTCCTCGACTCGTTCGGCCGCAGCTCGCCAACCGGACTCGTGACCTATCGCCACACTCAGTTCCCCGCCCAGTACCAAGGGGCGCTGTTCGCTCTGGACTGGACCTATGGCCGGATCTGGGCCTTGCCGATGGATCCCGACGGATCGACGTGGACGACCAAGCCGATCGAATTCATGACAGCCGTTGGCGAACATGGCTTTGCCCCGACCGATGCCGAGGTGGGACCGGATGGTTCGCTGTATGTCTGTGTGGGCGGACGCGGGACGCGGGGAGCGGTCTACCGCGTTCGCAAGAGCAGCAACGAGCCAGCCCGCATCGCCCCCCCACTGGCCACCAACGCTTCCACCGAAGAGAAGGTCGCCGAATGTCTGTCGGCTCCTCAGCCGCTCAGCAGTTGGTCGCGAGCTCAATGGGAACCGATCGCCAAGGAACTGAAGGCCACCGCCTTTGTGGATGCAGCCCTTGATGCGAGCCGATCCCCCGCCGAACGGGTGCGGGCCATTGAGATCCTGACCGAGAAGTTTGGTGGACTCGACGCCGATATGCTCACTCGGCTGGCGGCCTCGAACGCCCCAGCCGTCAAGGCGCGGGCTGCGTGGTCTCTGGGTCGCACGTCACCCGCGACGCCGAATGTGGAGTACCTGCGAGCGTGCTTGCTGGAGAAGCAACCACTGGTTGTTCGGATGGCCCTCGAGTCCCTGGAAGCGGCTGACGATGAAATCCTTCGTGAGTTGGCATTGCCGATCGCAGCGCATCTGGCCAGTGGAGATCGCCTGATCCGCCAGACGGCGGTCCGCATCTTGTCGCGGGCATCGGTCGATACCTACCACTTGATCTCGGAGGAAGCTGTCAAGCGCGGTTGGCAGGCCGGGGTCTCAGTGGCGGTCGCCTTTACGAACCGCCGCCAGACGGTCCACACCTACCCGATCGGAATTGCCACGCGGATCCTGCAACGCGATCACAGCGAGGCTCTGAAACTCGAAGCCGCCCGCTTACTCCAACTGTCGCTCGGCGATTTGCTCGCCGCCGAAGGGACGATCCCCGAGGCGTTCATCGGCTACACCAGCCGTCTTGATCTGGCCCCGCATGAGGCCAAATTGGCCGAACTCAAGGCGGGGTTCACCGAGTATTACCCCACCAGTTCCGAACTGGTGAATCTCGAAATCGAACGAGTGATGGCGATCGTCCAGCCCGCTGATCGAGAACTGCTCGGCAAGGTGCTGGCCCAACTCAACCCGCAATCGCATCCAGTGGCTGACATCCACCGACTGATCGTTGCCTCGCGGTTCAAGGTCGTCCCCTCGGCCACACAACGAGAGACGATCGCCAACACACTGGTCATGTTGGAGGGTAAGATCAAGACCCGCAAATTGCCCCAGGACAGTGACTGGGACGACCGGGTCTCCGAAATTTTCGCCTCGCTCGTGAAACAAGATTCCCAACTCACCGCTGCCATGCTGGCCCAACCCGAGTTCGGTCAACCGGGCCATGTGATCTTTGCCGCGGAATTCCTGGAGTCCCAGTTCGCCACGCTGGCTGCTGCGTTCGTCAACAAGATCAAGGCCGACCCCGATTACCAGTGGTCGACCGATGTCGTCTTCCTCCTCGGTGGCAGCCCGGATGAGGCGCTTCGCGATCTGGTCCGCGACCAGTTTGAGAACTATGCCCTCCGCAACTCGGTGATTCTCTCCCTGGCCGAAACTCCCACAGCCGTTGATCGCGACAAGTTCATCGCCGGTCTGGAGAACTCTCCGGTCGATGTGATGGCCGAGTGCGTCAAGGCACTGCTACTGCTATCGGGGAGCGATTCAGCGCTTGAGAACGTCGCCTTGCTGCGAGCGTTCCGCAAGCTGGGCCCCGTCGACCAGGAACTCCTGGTGCGTGACCAGTTGGAAGAACTCCTCCGCCGTAACCTGACCCAGAACTTTGGCTACCAAGCGGGCCAGGAAGGGGAGGCCCAGGCACCCGTCGTCGAGCAGTGGACCGCTTTCATCGAACAGACCTACCCCGAAGAGTTCGCCCGCCAGTCGGGTGAAGTCCAACAAGGAATCGAAGAACTGCGAGCTCTCACTGCCTCTGTGCAATGGGAACATGGCGACGCGGATCGTGGCCAGGCTCTGTTTGCGAAGCGGGCCTGCCTGCAGTGCCATGGGAACCGAGCTGCGCTGGGGCCTGACCTGCATGGAGTGGCGACCCGGTTTTCCCGCGACGATCTCTTCACAGCGATCGTGATCCCGAACCGGGATGTCTCGCCACGCTACCAGACGACTTTGATTGAGACGAAGGACGGCCGGATCTTTACCGGCATGGCGGTCTATGAGGCGGTCGATGGAGTCGTGATCCGCAATGCCGCGAACCAGACCTTCCGGATCGAGATGGACCAGATTGAATCCCGGAAGACGCTGCCCCATTCGCTGATGCCGGGCGGGTTGCTCAAGGATCTATCGCCGGACGACTATGCGGACCTTTACGCCTATTTGCGGACGCTGAACGCGTCATCGATCCGGTCCGCAAGTGCTGAGACGCAGAACGCGAGTCGCGATGGAATCTTGGACGGCGAGTAATTCGTTCACCGAATCAAGGTGCTGCTCCAGCGACCTCCAGCGGTATTCGCACTCGGAACAGAGCCCCGCCTGATCCAGACCCGACTTGGAAGCGATTCCCGACGGTACACAATTCGGCGATCGGCTGGGGGGATCTCATTTCGGTCTCTATGCCTAGTAATCCACTCCCAGTTATACTGCGATCGTTCTCAAGTTGGGAACGCCATTTGCTTCAGTGATCTCGTCAGCGAGTGGGTTCGTCCGCATCGGAACTTGCGTGACCTCGGAGTTGTCTATGAGTGCCCCGTCTGAGGCTGCCCCCGCGAGCACCATCCAGCAGGATGTCCTCGCGTCGGTCGTCGTGTTTCTGGTCGCGTTGCCCCTCTGCATGGGGATCGCGATTGCCTCGGGAGTGCCGGTCAGTGCCGGGCTCATCACCGGCATCGTCGGAGGGATCGTGGTGGGAGCCCTCGCCGGGTGCCCGCTGCAAGTCAGCGGACCGGCAGCCGGACTGACGGTCATTGTCTACCAGGCTGTGCAGACGTTCGGTCTCGACATGCTGGGTGTTATCGTCCTGATGGCCGGAATCCTCCAGATTCTGGCGGGCCTGCTGAGGGTTGGCACTTGGTTCCGCGCGGTGTCTCCGGCGGTGGTGCGCGGGATGCTGGCCGGGATTGGCGTCCTGATTCTGGCCAGTCAGTTCCATGTGATGTTTGATAAGGCTCCGCAGAGCAGCGGGATTAAGAACCTGATCGCGATCCCCAGCACGGTCATGCAGAGCCTGGGAGCCACTGGCTTTCCGGACACCGCCGATCGCGGCTCCCAGAAGGAGCAGATCGCCGACATGCGGACGCTTCAGCGCCAGCAGCAGACTCTCAAGGCTCAAGTTCTCGACCACCTGACGGCTGCCAAGGACGCTCCGGTTGACTTGACCTCGTTCGCGACTGATCAGGCGAAGATCATCACCGAGTTGCTGGCCACTTCAGACTCACTGGCCACAGCCTATCAGGCCGACCACCCGCGTGTGCTGAGTCTCAAGACGATGGTCGACGAGACGATCACGACCGCCCGCGAGTCGGTGCGTGTCCTCCAAGCCAGTGACAAGGAACACACCGCCGCCGCGCTCGATGCGACCGGCAAAAAGTTCGACACCCTCTTCGGCGGTGTGAAGAACCACTTCCTGGCCGCCATCATCGGCATCGTCACGATCCTTACGCTGATCCTCTGGAAGTCCTTCGCCCCCAAGAAACTCCAGCTCATCCCGCCGGGTCTGGTGGCGGTTCTGATCGGCACGGGGCTGGCCGTGTTCCTGGTGATGCCGATTCTGTATGTCGATGTCCCGGCCAAGATGGTGGACGAAATCCACTTCCCCAAATGGTCGATGCTGGAATCAGCTCCGTGGGGGGCATTGTTCTCCGCCGCGCTGCTGATGGCCGTCGTGGCCAGCGCGGAGACGCTGCTGTGCTGCACCGCTGTCGATCAGATGCAAAACGGTCCCCGCACCCAGTACGACAAGGAACTCGTGGCCCAGGGACTGGGTAATTTTCTCTGTGGCTTGCTGGGGGCACTGCCGATGACAGGGGTCATCGTCCGCAGCACCGCCAACATCCAGGCCGGTGGCAAAACGCGGCTTTCGACGATCCTGCACGGGGTCTGGTTACTGATCTTCGTGGTCGGCCTGTCGTCGCTTCTCAAGATGATTCCGACCGCGTGCCTCGCCGCGATCCTGGTCTACACAGGTTTCAAGCTGGTTGACATCAAGACGATCAAGACCCTGCGGTCATTCGGCTGGAGTGAAGTCGGCATCTACGCCGCGACCGTCTCCGTGATTGTCTGCAAGGATCTGCTATCCGGCGTGATGGTCGGCTTCGGTCTGGCCATCGCCAAGCTGCTCTACACGTTCTCCCATCTGGAGACGAAGCTGCAAATGTCACCCGATGGCAAGTCGGCAGTGCTGAATCTGTACGGAGCGGCGACGTTCGTGCGGTTGCCGCAGTTTGCGAAGGCCATCGAATCGATCCCGCGCGGCACCGATCTGCACGTCAATCTGGAAGGCTTGGACTACATCGACCATGCCTGCCTTGACCTGATGATGTCATGGTCCAAGCAGCACGAAGACACCGGCGGCGAGGTGACCATCGACTGGCAGTCGCTGCATCTGATGGTGCAGCAAGCACCCGAACGGGCGGCTCGCTGAACCGTGTCGGCGACCTCTTGCTCCCCCTCCCCCCGGGAGACTGTTGAAGTCAGTGGCATGGGCGTCTCGCCCATGCGATTTCCCAGGGATTCACGGGCGGGACGCCCGTGCCACGGGGCTTTTTCAACAGGCCCCGGGAGAGGGGCTGGGGGGTGAGGGAGGCCTGACAATCGACTCCCGCTGTGCGGAGCAGACCCCGAATGTTTGGCGACTTCAAGTTGGATCGTAGGCGATTGCTATTCTTCGAGCGGGCTGGAATGACATATTTGTGAGCCACAAGGCGCTAGCCGCCGGTTCTTCTGATCGGCCGCCCACCGGAACCCGCGGCTAGCGCCTTGCGGCTCACTTCGCGAGCACTCGAAAGCGTCTTCCGGCCCGCCCAAAGAATAGATTGTTCTTTTGCACTGAATGATCCATTACGATAGAACCACTTCGGCTGTTCGATCGACGCCGTTCGCGAAACTCATTCCCTTCCATCGCCATCGCAGGGGTTCTCAATGTCATCTCCCCACTCCCGTCGCTCGTTCCTCTCCACCGCCGCAGCCGGGACAGCCGCCATCTTGTCCGCTCCGGCCATTGCGACGGCCAGTAAGACGGAATCGCCGCTCATCGTCGGCGAGGGGGATTACAAGTTCGAAGTGATCCACAACTTCCCGCAGTTGCCGGAGAAGTTCACGTGGCAGACGACGCACAATGTGGCAGTCGACCAGGCGGGGAACTTGTATGTGATTCATGAGGGACAAAAGGAGAAAAAGGACCACCCGTCGATCTTCGTGTTCGACACTGAGGGGAAGTACGTCCGCTCCTTTGGGGCGCAGTTCCAAGGCGGCGGCCACGGGATCGAGATTCGCCAGGAGGGGAGCGAAGAGTTCCTCTACGTCTGCGCGTATCAGCACCTCAAAACGTTCGCGAAGATGACGCTGACGGGGGAAACGGTCTGGCAGCAGATGGCTCCGATGGAGTCGGGCGTCTACGCCGAAGGAGAAAACCTTCCTTTGGAGAAGCGGCCCGACCCCACCAAGGTGTGGGGCGGCGACCGGTTCTTGCCCACGAACTTTGCCTTCCTGGACGATGGCGGATTTCTGCTGATCGACGGCTACGGGGCCTCGGTCGTGCATCGCTATGACAAGGACGCGAAGTGGCAAAGCTGCTTTGGCGGCGTGGGCGATACGGACGACAAGTTTCGCACACCGCACGGCGTGTGGGTCGACAAGCGCGCGGGACGTGAGCCGAGCATTGTCATCTGCGACCGGGCGCATCATGTCGTCAAATACTTCACGATGGATGGCAAGTACATCGAGACCCTCACGGGGTACGGACTGCCCGCGAACGCGGAGACTTGGAAGAACCTGCTCGTCATTCCCGAGTTGCATGCGCGGTTGACGCTGCTCAATGAGAAGAACGAAGTCGTGGCCCGGCTGGGTGCCGATGTGGAGCGCGTGACCGCTCCCGATGGCAAGGCAATTCGCGGCGACGCTTCGAAATGGCTCCCCGGCAAGTTCGTGCATCCGCACGACGCCTGCTTCGGCGAGGACGGGAGTATTTTCGTGGCCGAGTGGGTCGGGACGGGGCGGATCTCGAAACTCAAGCGGCTGGGGTAGTTGCGAACAAGTCCCAATCAGGGGCTGACCGTTCTGGATCTGGCGTCGGGAAGAGAGGCTGGAACCTCAAACTTATCGGCAGTCAATGATGCGGGTCAGGCTGCAAGCCCGAGAGAGACGCAAAACAACGACTTTCACAGTGCCACGAGTCTCGACCGATACTCTGGGCGATTCTGGCAGAGGGCTTCCGTTCGTTTCTCCGGCGGGAATCCCGTGCAAACGGAGGGGAAACGGTGTACTCTGTCGGCTCAAGGGAACAGTATCGATCCTCCCGGATCTGTACACCCGGTCAGCGGATAACGAAGGGGCGAACTCCCGAGGAATCGGAGAACGCCTCGATCCAAGTCGTTATCCGAGTCTCGCCTTTGCGGTTTCGAGAGGAGTCAGCCTTGGACAATGCCGCTCCGCATGTCGGTCTCAACGAGCCGGTCATGAGCCATTCGAGAGCCAACGGGGCGTCACCGGCTGCCGTTTCGGAGACTGCGATGCATGCTGCTGAACTCGACGACCCAGCTCCGGTGAAGAAGACCAAGCGGAGCACGAGCCACCTCAAGGCGGTGCCGGAGACTTTAGCGCAGCGTGAACAGGTCCAGGTCGCTGCCGATCGGTTCATGGAATCAATCGATCGATCCGACGCATTCACCCGTGACGATCTGGAGCAGATGGGGCGGAAGTTTCTGGAGGACGAGGGGCTGCCGGAGAAATTCCTCGGCTTCGCGATGGTGCTGCTCGGGAACTCGTTCTGGAAACGGCAGTTTTTGGCGATCCCCTTCGAAAAGCGGATGCTGCTCCTTCCGCACTGCTTGAAGCATGCCGAAGGGTGCCCCGCAGAGTATGACCAGTTCGGGCTCGACTGCGAAAAATGTGGAGCCTGTTCCATCGCCGACTACAAGGTCCGCGCGGAACAACTCGGCTACAAGGTGTTGGTCGCCGAAGGTTCCCCGATCGTTCTGAAGATCATCGTCGAGGGGTACATCGATGGAATTCTCGGTGTCGCCTGCCTGAATGTGCTCGAGAAAGCGATCGACAAGGTGCTCCTCGCGGGAGTCCCGTCGTACGCCGTTCCGCTGCATAGCGGTGACTGCAAGAACACCTCGCTCGATGAAAGCTGGGTCTGGGCCGTTCTCGACAAGTACGAGCCGCTCCCATCCCCCGAAACGAACAGCTACGTGCCGCTGATGCGGGCGGGGAACAAGCTCTTCACTGCGGACTTCGATCGGCTGTTGCCGCGCGTGCGGAGCAAGACCCCGGAGAAGGCCAAGAGCCCGCTGGGTCTGACCGAGGACGTGGCCTACGACTGGCTGGCGAATGGCGGCAAGCGGTTTCGTCCGTTCATTACGCTGGCGGCGTACGATGCCCTGACCCGCGAGGGGCACAACGCGACCGGCGACACGATGGCGTTCAGCGATTCGGTGTGCCGCGTGGCGATGGCGATCGAAGCCTTCCACAAGGCTTCACTGGTCCATGATGATATTCAAGACGACGATCTCTT
>JAYSVZ010000014.1:0-8732 GCA_043718305.1 Planctomycetota bacterium
TGGAACCTCCGGTCCCTAGACCTCTCGACCTTCGTTCAAAACCGCCAGTCGAGGCCGACGTTCAGCCCATGCAGAAAGTACGTATGTCGTGCCGTGTCCATCCCGATCTGCGGCGGGGCGGTCAGCACCGTCGACGAGTCCCAAACGATCTGGCGATCGGACAATGAGACCCCATTCATCGCCGTGAAGTCGTACCCCAGAGTCAGGCTCAAATTCTCCTTGAGGTGGAATTTGGCGTATCCCTTCAGATCGATCGTCGGCGTGAACCGGGTCGTTTCATCCTCAAACTGGCGATCCAATTCTGCGGGTGTGAAGATCTGCGAGGTCGAGACTTGGCTGTGGTTGCGGTTGATGCCGAACATGAATTTCGGCTGGGCTCCGAAGGTGATCCACTTCCCCTTGGCCTCGAAGCGGAGTCCGACCTGGGGCCCGAAGATGTTGTTGTTGGTCAGCGACTCGATCCGGTGGAACGTCCCGCTGCCGAGGTCTTCGCCGCTGAGATCCAGTTCATGGCGGAAGTTCATGTACCCGAAACCGATGATCGGGGAGACTTCCGTCGCCACGTTCGGTGTGATCGGGTTGAACACGAAATTCGCTTCGGTCGCGTAGAGGGCCGCGGACAGAGTCGTATTCATCCCGCCATCAAACAGTACGTAGTCGAGGTCCGATGCCACCCCGCCCCGCGTCAGCGGAATGACCGGAATTACGGGACCGGGCAGCGGAAATCCCGAATTGAAGAAGACTGCATTGTCGATGCTGCTCTTCTTTTCGGCCAGACCCCAGAAACTCCCTTCAAAGGTGAACGCTTCGGTCGGAAGACCGAACGTCAACCGCATCCCGTTCATGGCATCTAAGGTGGCCCGTTCCAAGCTGGTCGTGGTCGCCAGCACCCCGGGCCGCACACCTCCCACGCGATCGATCGCCGGAATCAACGATCCCGGAACAACAGTCGCAGGCACAGCCCCCACCAGTCGGGTGCCGGGATCACGTAACCGGTAGTAGAGATACTCGGTGTGCAGCCAGCTCGCCGCGAGGGTATTCCCAATCGCCAGATCGAGCGGCGTCTCCTCGTAGAAGGGATCGGGGCGCGCAGGGACCAGTTGGGCCTCCAGCATCGCCTGACGCTGATAGTTCATGGCCCCCGGAGCAGGCCCAGGCATACCGTGAAACCCAGCCGGTGCGACCCCCTGGCCTTGTGCGAACAAGGCGGGAACCGACGCGAGCCAGGCAATGATGAGGAGGGCGAGCCGCCGAGGCATCGTGGCCATTCCTTCCAGAGGGACATCGGTGGTCTCCGTTCAGCCAAGCTGAACAGTCCCCGCACGCTTGCGCAGGACAGCACCGTCATCTCTGTATCGGTCAGGAAAAGCCTCCGACTTGGGTTGAAAAGTCGGGTCAGTCAAGATTTAACGGTTGCAACGAGCTAAACTGCGAAGGATGGGCAGAGTGGTGAGGCGGCGATGTCGGTATGGAGAAGCCGCCCCCAAAAAACTCCCACGCCTCCCGAGTGGTAAAAACGCCCCGGGAGGCCCATGCCCGCGCCCGGCGGGCTACTCCTTGAGGTCGTAGCACATCAGCTTATTCTGCTCCCGCAGATAGAGCTTGCCGTCAGAAATCACCGGATGAGCCCAGCTCTTCCCTTCCTGGTACTCGGGGGTGAACGTCCCGTTCAGTTCATAACCGCTGGGCGTCGCCCGCACGAGGGCCAAAAGCCCGTCTTCGTAACGATAGATGATCTGACCATCGGCCATCGTGACTGCGGCGGAACCTTTTCCTTCCGGTCGAATGTTTCCGCCCCACACAACCACGCCAGTGCTCAGTTCGACGCAGATCGGGAAGCCTTGGCCATGCTTGGCTCCGGCGTAAATGTAGCCGTCGGACAGAATCATCCCGCCGTGATGGTTCTCAAAGGTCTTGGCATCGAGGAAGTACATTTCCTCAGCCTTCACTCCGTCACCGTCTTTGCTCAGCTTCAGCAGGCACGATCCCGTGCCATACCCGGACGAGGCGAATACGTAATCGCCCTCGGTAATCGCCGTTGGGATGTTCGCGACGCCATTAGCGACCTTGTTGTAGCCCCACAGGTACTTGCCATCTGAAGCCTGGACGCCCACCACGCCGCGTCCGACCAGGCAGACGTATTGCTTCACACCCGCGCCGTTGCCGACAACGATCGAGGAGTAACCGGCTGCGTCGACTCCCTTCTCACCGCCTTGTGGGGCGGCGCACTTCCAGACTTCTTTTCCGGTCATTTTGTTGAGGGAGACGATCATCGCCTGACTACCACCGGGAGTGCAGAGCACGAGATCACCATCGACCAGGGGGGATTCCGAGAAGCCCCAGTCTTTCTGCAGCTTTCCATCCCAGTCCGAAAAGGGCCGGGACCAGACGACTTCACCGTCTCTGGACTTCAGGCAAGCAATGCCGCCATCCGAGGTCACGATATACAGATGATCCCCATCAATGGTCGGGGTGCAACGTGACCCGCCGTAACCATGTCTGGGATTCTCGGCAGTGACTTTCTTTTTCCAAGCGACAGTGTGGTCGGCCAGATTGACCTTGATGACTCCCTGGCCCCCGTCCATGTTTCCGGTGGTGTAGAGCGATCCTTGGGAGATCGACACTCCCGCGTACCCCTCACCCATCCCGTCGATGGTCCAGAGGTGCTTGGGGGGCGTCTTTTCCCAATTCTCGATCAGACCGGTCTCTTCCGACTTTCCACTCCTGCCCGGTCCACGCCACTGCGGCCAATCACCACAGAACGCCGCCGTGACACTCAAACTGAACAAACAGGTCCAAACGGCCCGCCACGCGGGTGACTGTCGCACAAGCATCGAAGCTCCTTCTGATCGGTTCACGGTGCTGGTGAAGATGCAAGCAAGCATCGTCACCACTCGGTTCGGCTGGATTCTACGGACGCAGGTCGAGGGGAGGAAGGGCAACGCCCGCAACGCCCTGGCCGTTGAGTTGCAACTCCGGAGCCTTCAACTTAGTGTGACCTCGGAGGCACTCATGAACCGCATCGTGGCACGTCCGAATCAACTCGACCTCGATTCCCCCGGTCGGCGGGACTACTGGTTGGCCCTCGAGCATGACAGCATCTGGGGCGATCACCTTATCCCGCTCACGGTCTGGGTCGGGCCCGAGGCGAAGCCCCACGAGGGGCTGGTCTCGTTCGGTTCGAATCATGGGAACGAGTACGAAGGGCCGGTGGTCCTCAAGAAGCTCATGCACGAAATTGAATTGAAGGACGTGCGGGGGCGGATCATCTTCATCCCGGTCCTGAACCCGTCCGCCTTCCGAGCCGGGACTCGTGAAAGTTCGCCGGATGATCGCGTGAATCTCAATCGGGCCTTTGTCGACGGAGCGGGGGTCACGCCTTCGCTCTCGGGGATTACGCACCGCATCGCCGCCTTTGTGCGTCAATACATCTGGCCGAGAGTGCATGTGGTCATCGACCTGCACTCCGGGGGCAATGTGGCTCGCTTCTCGATCTGTGCGAACTACCACCCCGTCGATGATCCCGTCCTGGCGGCCAAGATCGAACAGACCGCCCGCTGGTTCGGCACTCCTTCGTTGATGGTTTACCAGAACCAAACGGTCGGGCTGTTGCCGAGTGAGGCGGAACGACTTGGAAAGATTACTGTCGGGACAGAACTCGGCTGGGGCTGTGCCGTGAATGCCGAGGGGGTCCGTTACGGACGGCACGGTGTGTTGGCCGCAGCGATCCACAATGGGCAACTGAGCGGGACTATCGAGCCGATCGCTTATCACGCAGCCGGAACGCAAAAGAAGCTCGAAATGGTCGACCGCGACTGCTTCACCGTGGCCCCGTTTGATGGGCATTACGAGTGTGTGCTGGAATGCGGGACGCCGGTGAAGAAGGGGGATGTGGTCGGGTATCTGCACGACTTCGACCACATCGACATGCCGCCTTGGCCCGCTCGGGCGGGAGTCGACGGGGTGGTGCTGGCCCAGGCGTGGGTCTCTCCGATCCCGCGCGGACAGCATATCGTTGTTGTGGGGCGGGTCCTTCCCTAGTTGTCGCGTTCCCGTATCCGCTGCCTCTGATCGTGGAATCGGCTTCCAGCCTGTCCAGCACAGTCACTCGATGTCGCGGGATTCGGAGTGGACTCAGACCTCCACAAACGCCAGACCAGCCTGGTTTACTTGAGTGGCTTGCAGTGGCCGAGTTGTTCCATATCCCGGAGAGTTGACCAGCATCGTCCACAATTGTAAGACTCGTTTTGGCGGGCGATGTTCATCGCTCGCGATTCCCTTCATTGTCGCAGAAAGGCAGTGGTCATGCGTTTCGCAATTCTCTTGTTAGTGATGGCGATCGGCGGCCCGTTTTTGGCGTGGCAAGGATACTCGCACCGGCAGTTCCGGGCCAAGCTAGCGACGGAGGGAGTGACCGTCGATGCTCTGGCGAGTGGGGCGGAGGTCAAATCGGGGCGGCGCGGTAGCAAGTCGGCCACGCTCTCGATCTCCTACCAAGGCGAAGGCCGCTCCATCTCCAAACAGATGCCGGTCTCCAACTCCTTCATCGACTCGATTACTGGGGGGGACGCCTTGAGTGTTGAGACCGTGAAGCTGACTTACCTGAAGTTGGATCCCGAGCAGGCGATCATCGTGGGGGGAACGCCCGATATCAGTGTCAATCTGTGGATCGGGCTTGTTGTGACCGCGATCGGAGTGATTGGCGGTGGGCTCTACGTGAGGAGTCGCGCCAGTCGCGGGCCGGGGGATGAGTGAAGGTGAGAGCGATTCTTTGAGTCGATCTTCCATGGATGAGGTCAGCGATCAGTCCGAGTGAATTCGAGAGCTGTCACGCCATTCGGCCCTCCGGATGAATGATCGAGCGGGCTGATCGCTGAAAGCGGATCGGCGGTCACTTGGGGCCGCCAGCCGCTTCGGGTATCGTGTAGAAGTCAACCGCCCATGGGTCACTGGCCAGTCAAACACCTTGCCGGTGAGGCCCGGTGGTCGCCTGTGCCCTTCGGAGTTCATCGCGTGAATCGTCGAGTCCGGCTGATCGCCGGCGTGGCCAAAACTGGCCCGCACCTGCCTATCCTCCAGGCCGCCGAGTTCGAGATCCTGCATTCGGACAAACAAATCGAGGTCTTCCAGGCCCAGACCTTGATCCAGGAACTCGCGGGCTGCTCTGCGGTGATCTCCGGGTCGGAGCCTTACACCGCCGAAGTCCTGGCCGCATGTCCCGAACTCCGGGTGATTGCCCGCACGGGCGTCGGGTATGACGCCATCGACACCGCCGCTTGTGATCGGGCGGGAATCGTTGTGGCCGTCACTCCCGGGGTGAATCACGACGCGGCAGCGGAACAGGCGATCGCCCTGCTGATGGGGGTCGCACGGGGCTTCCCGGAAGCGGATCGCATGGTCCGCGAGGGGCGTTGGAGTTTTGCTTCTCAGCCGCGGATCGTGGGATCGACACTCGGTTTGGTGGGGCTGGGCCGCATCGGTCAAGCGGTCGCCAAACGGGCGGTCGGACTGGGGCTCAAGGTCATCGCCTTCGAGCCATTCCCGGTCGACGAATTCATTGCCGAGTGGGGGATCGAGCTGACTTCGCTAGATGAACTTCTGGCCCGGGCGGACTATGTGTCGCTGCACTGTCCGTACTCTCAAGACTCGCATCATCTGATGGATGCGGAAAATTTCGCGAAGATGAAGCCGGGATCGATCTTCATCAATACCGCGAGAGGCATGCTGGTCGACGAGACCGCCTTGATCGAAGTGTTGCGGGGTGGCCACCTGCGGGGAGCGGGTCTGGATGTCTTCGAGATCGAACCACTGCCGCTTGATAGCGGGCTGCTCGATCTGAAGAATGTGCTGCTCGCACCGCACTTGGCCGGGGCTGATAACGAATCGCGAAGTGGCACCCTGACGATGTCCGCCGACACGATCGTCAAGCTTGCCTCCGGAGAATGGCCCGCCGATCGCATCGTGAATCTCAAGGGAGTGAGCGACTGGCGCTGGTAATGCCCCACCGAATGGGTTCATCAGACACCCGAGACACCTTCACGTGGCTTGAGTTCCATTTGTTCTCTAAAACGCCGGAACCACGGGGACGGTCGAGGTCTGAATCGGCGTTGATCCGCCGTAGCTCGCATTCAGTGTGGGCTGTGGATCGACTGCGGGCGTGGCGTAGGCTGGCGTCCAGTTGGGAGCATCGTTCATCCCGGTCGGCTGGGGTTGGTAGTAACTGGTCATCGGCTGCATCGTGGAATACGACGCCTGTCCATAGGGCGAGGTTCCGGTCATGTAGGTCGAGGCCAGCGGGTCGCCCAGCGGAACCGCTCCGGGATAGACCATCCCGGTTTGGGTCGGGATCGGCGATGACATCATCGGAGCTGGCATCATCGGAGCCCGTGGGGCGTATGTCGTGGGCGAATAGTTCATGGGGGCCGAGTTCTGCGGACTGTCCCAAGTCGGGTAGGTCGCCTGCGAACCGTATGTCGGCAATGTCTGCTGCGACATCATCGGGGCTTGCTGTGGCATGGGATACCCGTTCATCGGCTGAGCTTGAGAGTCGCTGCCTGCGGGGAAGCCGCCCATCATCGACGCGTCGTACTGCGGCATGCTCCCCGCCATCTGCAAGGCAGGCGACATGCTGGCATCGTACCCCAATGAAGACATCTGCTGGCGAACGCCGGGCTGGTTTGGGTCCATGAAGAGCGACCGCGCGTACTCGGCTGCGGCCTCGTCCTTGCGACCACGACGGCCCTTGGTCTGGCCGAGTTGAGCGAGGGCTTTCGAGTGCCGGGGATTGTTGCGAAGGGCTTTCGTAAGGGCCTGGTCAGCAGCTTCCAGGTCGCCTTGTTCCTCCTTCAACCAGCCGAGTTCGACATACGGCTCGGACATATACGGCTGGGTCGCGGCCCACGTCGTAATCAGCTCGTTCGCCTCGGTCGAGCGCCCGGTCTCGTTCATCATCGCCGCCAATCCGTGGTAGGACGGCTGGTGACTCGGATCGAGGGTCAGAGCATGCCGGTACATCTTTTCAGCGGCCAGCTTGTCCCCTTCGCGGTCCATGGCTGCGGCGACGTTGAAGGCGTAGTCCGCGCTCTCGGGGCGGTCCATCAAGGCCCGCTCGAACTCTTGGCGAGCTGCGCGGTATTCACCGCGCTTGTAGAACGCCTGGCCCGATTCGTTCATGACCCAGCCGTTCACGGGACTGATCGGGCTGCACCCGCATAGCGAGGCGGCGAGGGCAACCCACAGGACGCCAGCGGCACCCATCGCCCAGCGGGAGACGATTCGCAGGATAGGATTTGATTCGCGGAGGAGAGTCATTGTTCGCATGTTCGCGATTCCCGGCGCGGTCGGCGTTGTGAACACCGAGGCCGCGTGTGAAACGAGAAGGGACCGAAGGCGGGGAAGCCCTCGGCTTGAGGAGACTTCGGCTTATAGTCCCGTTTTTTCCAAAGCTGCAATACGACCTGAGCGGTTGATCCGAACATGCGACGATTTGTGCAAAAATGTCTCAAGTTTTGAGGGTGCGGCGAACTAACTGGTGGAGTTTGGTGTGGCGAATCGGCAACATCTGCCGTTGGAGAGGTGGTGACGGAGCGACACTCCCAGTTCGGGGCAGAGCACTCACACGCGGGTTTCGAGGTTCGAGACACTGCGAACGATGGCCGTAACCTCAATCAAGGGAAGGGTTTCCCCGAGAATCGCCCACCGATCCACAGAATCTTCACAATTCTCCGGCCTCCCGGCCTTGGAATTGCGAATGAAACCCTTGTCGCAACCTTCACCCCTCAACCGCCTTCCGTGTTCAACGGTCGACCCGTCTCAGGAATCCCGTGGTGAATCTTCGTGACTTTGCGGATGCGGCAGCGCTTTTTGCCCGTCATTCGGCCCTGATCATTGATTGCGACTATCCGATTGAGACGGAGGCCGTCGAGGCCTATTGGGTTGCCAATCGCCGGCGGGCCAAGAGTTGGATCCACCGCCGAATGGAGGCGACTTCGGTCGCACCGCTGATCGAACTGGCGGAAGAGATGCTCGTCTCCGAGATGCCCGCGCGCGTTTGGACCGGGGTCTATTACGCCCACTGTGTCAATCACCGGAACCCCGATGGGCTTCGTTTGGCCCGGCTGGCCATCCGCAATTTGATTCAATCGCGGCAGGAACATCTGTCGCTGCTGATCGACGAATATGGTCGAAGCGAGGTCGGTGAGCTGCTCCGCCTCGACCGCCTGCGCCGTCGCGTCGAACGGTGGACCGATTTCTTGATCGGAAACATCAAGCGGTTCGATGTGGCCCTGAGTGTCGCCTTTGACCCCGACAACTGCCGTAATAACGCGGCGACCTCGGGAGTTCTGCCACCCGCAGCCTGGCCTCTGACGATTGCGGGCCTGAGCCGCAGCTTCCCGACAACTCCGCTCGGCCCCGAAGCGGTGGAACTGGCAACCGAGATCCTGAGCGCCCAACTGGCCGTGTTCCCGGTGGAGGCGTTTCAAAGTGACGGACGATTGCTCTCCGCCCCACTAGCGAGATTGGCTGCTCGGATCGATCGTTCTATCGCACAAGAGTCGATGGAGTAGTTCCGCAGCGTCGCCCAGCCGCAATGGAAGTGGGCATTATTCTTCGCGCGGGCAGAATGGATTCGTCGCCACGTTCGCCAGAACGTGGGCGAGTGGCTTGATTCGCCCACGTTCTGGCGAAACGTGGCTACGAGAGCAGGCCTCACATCCACCAGCGCGAAGAAT
>JAYSVZ010000131.1:0-7297 GCA_043718305.1 Planctomycetota bacterium
GGTGCTGAACGTGAAGTAGCTGCCGCCCCAGACCGGGTTGCCGAGTTGCTCGACGAGTTGCTCAGCGGTGCCGGTGGCGACGACGCCCTTGGGAGTGGTCAGCGTCAGCGTCTTGTCGGTCCCAACCGCCTCGGCCAATCCGCGCAGTTGAGCGGGGTCGTCCCACTCCATCCAGTAGCCGAGCCGGATCGATTGCTCGGTCTGGCGGGCAGCGAACTTCAGCACGCGCTTCTTGCACTCCCACACGAACTTGTCGATCCCGTACTCGGCGATCGCCGTCTTCGTCCCGAGGTTCAGCTGCTTCTCAACCTCGACCTCGACCCACAGCCCCTGGCAGTCGAACCCGTTCTGATAGCGGAGTTCCCGCCCGGTCATGGCGAAGTACCGCTGGAACGTGTCCTTGTAGGTCCGTCCCCAGGCGTGATGCACCCCCATTGGGTTGTTGGCCGTGATCGGTCCATCGATGAACGACCACTTCGGCTTGCCCGCGTTCTGGGCCTTCAATTGGTCAAAGATCCGCTGCTGCTGCCAGAATCGCAGGACTTCATGTTCGCCGGACACAAACTGAGCTTCATCAACACGTTGGAACATGACCATCCGACCGGGAAGAGACCGAGACTGCGGCGATGAACACTCATGGCACCGCAGCGAGCGGTGCAGTTTCGCAGGTCAGGTCGGTCGAGCCAAGCAACGGGGCGAGTTTCAGTCTTGAAAGTGTGCGCATCCCAAACGTCGGTTCCCCGACCCCAACGGGGTTGCGCTCCATAGCCCAGGGTTGCCCGCGCAGCGGGAAACCCTGGGTTTGAGACCGATCGCGAGAGTTTCAACCCCAACGGGGTTGAGCCAAGCGTGAGACGCAACCCCGTTGGGGTTGATCGATTCCCTGTGCTCTTCAACCCAGGGTCTTCCGCTGCGCGGCCGACCCTGGGCTACGAGGCGAGACCCCGTTGGGGTCAATGTCCTGGCGGCTTTACGATCCACCGCCGATTGAGATGCACACACCTCGCAATCGGGTGACGTGATGCATTCGCCTTCGCGAGATGGCAGAGCATCCTGACGTACTGTGCGATTGGAGACGATGCCGCCGGAATTGAACGATCGTTTGTAACGGCTCGTGGTTCTAACTAACTGCCCCGATGAGGAGTCCCCGCTGAGGTTGACGATGCGATCTCGATGTCGGCGTTGCAGTTCGGCATAGTGGGCCGCGATTCGTTGCGGGTCGTGGCCGATGCGCTGCGACACGGCGTGACGAACACGGCGGATTTCTTCCAAAATCGAGGGGGGCGTCATGTCCAATGATCCTCTCTAAGAAGTTCCAACGGCGTCACCAAAGATGGCACTGACAAAACATGAGTTCAGTTCTTGGTGAGCAGGCCGCGGGGCTTCGAACCCTTGGCCAAACTCGACAACTGCCACGCCAGTTTCGCGACTACCAGTTGATTCAGACTGACGCCTTCTTCGGCGGCCTCCATGTCTAAGGCTGCGTGCAGCGACTTGGGAAGCCGCACCAACAACTTGCCACTCTTGGAGGGGGTCGCTCCCGCCACGAGACCGGTGCGTTGGCGGGCCTCTTCGATCAGTTTTCGGATCGCCCGATACTCCTCCGTTTGAACGAACTGTTCACGCTCCGCACGGGTGGGATACGCCTTTGCGATGAGTCCGCTTTCCGGGTCGAACAGAGCGTTCGACAAGTCTGCCCAAGTGTCAGCGACTTGTGCGGCATCTTGAGCGGATTCGAGCAGGGTCTGTGCGTTCTGCATGATCGTGTCCTCGCTATGGAGACGGGGGGACGAATTCGACTTCACTATGCACACGTTCCAGATACATGCTCTCCTGGCCCAGCATGCGTCCAAACTGGCCAACCATCGCCCGCAACTCGTTCTGGTCCTCTTCAGCGACCACCACCCACATCTGAAGCAACTCGTCAACCTGCTTCGAACCGTCGCCCATCCTGTAAGAACCCTTCACGGTTCCGTTGACGGTACAGCCTCCGGCCAGAATGAACAGATCGTCTTTAATCCTCGTCAGAACATCCTGCGATACCGCGCTTCCATCGTTGTAGGTCAGCGGGACAAGCAGGATGAATTTGACATTCGCCATCAGCACTCTCCGTATCGGCGGTGACTTAGCTGAGAAATAAATGATATCACTGGCGATATCGATTCATAGCTGAAATCACCAGAATTCCAGAAAATCAGGCTTATCTGTGGTTGCAACGCTCACGAGAAAATCAAGATGCGATGCCTCCCCAAAATGTGAACACACGTTTACTATTACTGAACTAGCGTATACATTCCAGCCGAAGGGATCAATGTCCGCTCCGGAGACCACTCATGCTGCGATTCTTGTTTCTCGACATGAACGCGTTCTTCGCCTCAGCCGAACAGCACGCCAATCCTCGATTTCGGGGAAGGCCGCTGGTGGTGGCTCCCTTGCAGACCGACTTTACGTCCTGCATCGCGGTCAGTTACGAGGCCCGCCCCTTCGGGATTCGGACGGGAACTCCGGTCGGAGAGGCGCGGCGGCTTTGTCCGGGGCTGATCGTAGTCCCCTCGCGGACCGACTATTACGTGCGGTTGCATCACCAGATTTGCGAGGCCGTCGAGCGTGTCTTGCCGGTGACTCAGGTCCGGTCGATCGACGAGATGGAGTGCCGGCTGTGGCGGGAGGACCGCGATCCCGAGGCGGCGGTCGCCCTCGGGCAACAGGTGAAAGAGTCGGTCTACACGTATGTCGGACCGACCTTGCGCTGTTCGGTCGGGCTGGCTCCCAATGCGTGGCTGGCCAAGGTCGCCTCCGACATGCAAAAGCCCAACGGACTCACGTGTATCCAACAGAGCGAGCTGCCGGACCGGCTCTTCCCGTTAGAGCTGACCGACCTGCCAGGGATCGGAGCCAACATGGAACGGCGGCTGCACGCAGCCGGGATCACCACAGTTCGGGAACTCTGTACACGGTCGGAATCGGAGCTGCAACGCGCATGGGGCAGCGTGATTGGGGCGCGGTGGTGGCATCTGCTGCGGGGAGCTGACTTGGCTCCCGTGCCGACGCGGACGCAGTCGATTGGGCATGAGCATGTCCTGCCCCCGGAGATGCGATCTGCGAAGGGGGCTCACGGCGTGCTGACCCACCTGATTCACAAGGCGGCGACCCGCGCCCGCGCCACGGGCTACCGCGCCGGTCGCCTGGCGATCAGCTTGCGTTTCGTCGGAAATGCCGAGTGGCACACCGACGCCCGAATCAGTCCCCACACGCACGACACCCTGTCACTCATCCGGGCGTTTGAGTGCCTGTGGTCGCGCCGTCCCGACGAAGTCAGCCACTACCGGATTTTTAAGGTCTCCACGACGCTGCAAGACTTACGAGCGGAAGGGACCGTGCCGGAATCGCTCTTCCCCGAGGACCGCCGACTGCACGCCCTCTCCGCGGCCATGGACCAGATCAACCGTAAATTCGGCCGCCAAACCCTGGTCCCCGGAGGCATGCACCAGTTCCGCGACACAGCCCCCGACCGCATCGCGTTTCATTCAATTCCCAGCCTAGAGCCGACTCAATAGTCGTGATGACTTGCTACCTCGACTACCTCGACTGTTGAAGTTCAGCCTTCAGGCTGCGAGGAGGCAGGCTAAAGCCTGTCCTCCAACGCGGGCAACACCCCCCGACTGGCATCGGAGGCTCCTGCATCCCCATTATTCTCCGCGCGGGTGGAAATCAGGCATTCTCGTAGCCACGTTTCGCCAGAACGTGGGCGAATCACGCCACTCGCCCACGTTCTGGCGAATGTGGCTACGGGTCATTTCTGCCCGCAGGCAGAATAAAACACAAACTGTAGAAGATCACGTCGCGGATGTTCTGCATGCCGGTCGAAAGCAAAGAGATACGATTCAGAGGGATACCCTGCTTGAGTCCCCAGCATGCCAGTCATCGAACTATCCACTGTGATCCGCGCACCGCGAGAGCGAGTGTTTGACCTCGCACGGAGCATTGACGCACACCTGGACTCGAGCGGGAGCACGGAAGAGCGAGCCGTCGCGGGGGTCACGAAAGGGCTGATCGGAATGGATGGCGAGGTGACTTGGGAGGCCCGGCACTTGGGAGTACGGCAGAGGCTGACCGTCCGCATTACAGCCTTCGACCGTCCCAGGCACTTTCAAGATGTGATGATCTCTGGCGCATTCCAAAGCATGGCTCACGATCACACTTTTGCCGAGCATCCGGCAGGGACGCTGATGAGCGACCGCTTCGAATTCAGGTCGCCCTATGGCATCCTGGGCACGATTGTGGATTGGCTTTTTCTGGGGTCATACATGCGTCGTTTCCTTGTCTGCCGCAACGAAGTGTTGATACAGTTGGCAGAATCATCGGAATGGCGTCGCTACCTTGAGGACACCTCTGGCTGCGATGCCGCGAACCCGGCATGAAGGTGGCCAGCTCGCCGGCGTGTCGAGGGCCGTTTTTCCCAGAGATCGGACCACCTTGAAGCGGTTTGGCGCATCCCCTACGATCCGTAGGGTTCTGGCTGAGAGGCTTTGGTCTCTCAAAGTTGGCCACTGGACGGCTGGCTGTGCCGAACGTGTTCTCTCGCAAGACGTTAGGGTGCCGAAGTGGAGATCCCTCCGCTGCTGGTTTACGTGGCTGCGTTGATCGGGTTCGTGGTCACGAACATGATTCTAACGCATGTGATCGGTCCGCGCAAAAAGACGGCTGTCAAAGACATGCCGTACGAGTCGGGAATGGACCCCATCGGGGACGCCCGGCAGCCGTTTGACGTGAAGTTTTACCTCGTCGCGATCCTGTTTCTAGTGTTCGATGTGGAGTTGCTGTTCCTGTATCCGTGGGCGGTGAGTGCTTATCTGCCCGAGGGGCAGACGGGCGGGATTCCCATCGAGCTGCGCGGCACGGTGTTCGGCGTGATGTTGGTCTTCATGGCCACGCTGGTGATCGCGTATGCCTATGCCTGGAAGAAGGGCGTCTTCAAGTGGCGGTAACGCCGTCGCAGAATTCGTCAGAATTCTGCCGTGGAACGTAGCAGAAGTCGTGAGACTTCTGGCGTGCGAGGTAGCAGAAGTCGTGAGACTTCTGACGTGCGAGGTGGTGATTCGGCAGAACTCTGACGAGTTCTGCTACGGAGGTGAGCCATGGTCGATCTGCCAAAACAACCCGGACTGCCCGATAACATCTTCATGACGAAGCTCGACGCTGCCGCCAACTGGGCGCGGTCCAATAGCTTGTGGCCGATGCCGTTTGCGACGGCCTGCTGCGGGATCGAGCTGATGGCCACGGCTTCGAGCCGGTTCGACCTGGCGCGGTTCGGGGCGGAGGTGATGCGGTTTTCGCCTCGGCAGTGCGATCTGATGATCGTCGCGGGCCGGGTGGTGATGAAAATGCTGCCGGTGTTGCAGCGGATTTGGCTCCAGATGCCGGAGCCGAAGTGGTGCATCTCGATGGGGGCCTGTGCCTGTACCGGCGGCGTGTTTGATACCTATGCCGTGGTGCAGGGGGTGGACCGCTTTATCCCCGTCGATCTCTACGTTCCGGGTTGCCCACCGCGTCCCGAGCAGTTGATCGCCGCGATCATCGAGATGCAGGAAAAGATCATGCAGACCGGCACGTTCGACGGTCGCGAGTTCGCCCAGCGGACAGAGGCCACTGGCCCGATTCCGGTCGAGTTGGAGGAAGTCCGCCGGGCGCGGGCGGCGACACTGATTGAGGGATTGGAGATTTACCAGCCGCCGAAGATGTAGAATGTATTTGAGTCGAAGGGGTAAGTGGGGAGTGTTCATGTCGGTCGCGGAACAACAAATCGAGGAACCACGATCCCGGTTGGGAACACCGGTGTGGGAGTTGGCGCGACTGTACCCTGCTCAAGGGCAATGGACAGAAGAAGACTACCTGGCCCTGCATACCAATCAGTTGATCGAGTTCACCCGAGGTGTGCTGGAGTTTCTGGAGGTGCCGACACGGAAACACCAACTCATCGTCGCAGCCCTGTACCACAAGCTGTACCAGTACAACCTCCAACGGGGTCTGGGCGAGGTTCATTTCGCGCCCCTGCGGATTCGAGTGGCCCCCTCAATGATTCGCGAACCCGATGTCCTGTTCCTGGCCAAGGAGCGTCTCTCCGCTGACACGACGATCCCGCCAGAGGGGGCTGATCTGGCCATGGAAGTGGTCAGCCCCAGTCCAGAAAGCCGAGAACGCGATCTGGTCAAGAAGCGGAATGACTACGCGCTGGCAGGAATCGCGGAATATTGGATCGTCGATCCAGCGAAGGAGACGATCACGGTACTGGCCCTTAACGGCGAAGTTTACGAAACTGTCGGCGAGTACAGGATCGGGCAAATCGCAACATCCCAGTTGCTGCCCGGGTTTGAGGTCGATGTCGCCGAGGCCATTTCCCACTGAGCCAGCAGCAGCATCCAGGCCCACATCACCATCCAGGAACAATCAGTCGATGCGAACCACAGTCAAGCCCATCGAAGAACCTCGATCCCGCCGGGGCACCCCGGTTTGGGAATTGGCGAGGTTGCATCCCTATCAAGGGGACTGGACCGAAGAAGATTACCTTTCGATCCACACGAACCAACTCGTTGAGTTTACGGATGGCGTACTGGAATTCCTGGAAATGCCGACTCTGAAGCATCAACTCATTGTCGCTTATCTCTACGAACGCCTGCTCGCGCATGTCCGTCAAAGGAAACTGGGTAAGGTGTTTTTTGCCCCACTTCGAATCCGAGTGGCTCCTGATCGAATCCGCGAGCCTGATGTGGTCTTCCTCACCACGAAGCGTATCCCCAAGAATCTGATTACGCCGCCCGATGGGGCTGACCTTGTGATGGAGATCGTCAGCCCTGGAGACGACAGTCGCAAGCGAGATTTGATCAAGAAGCGACGCGACTACGCCAACGCTGGAATCGCGGAATATTGGATCGTTGATCCAGAGGCTTCCACGATTACAGTCCTGTCCCTCAACGACACGAAGTATGAGCAGGTGGGCAAGTTCAAGTCAGGACAGAGTGCGGTCTCGCGACTTCTCACGGGATTCGAGATCGATGTCACCGAGGCCCTTGATGCCGACTGACATTTCCCCCGCCCTGCCCCGCTGAAAACTGACCACTGACGACTGAGAACTTCCCCCCATGACCGACCTGCAACCACTCCTCGACAAGTTCGCCCTCACCACCAGCGAGTTCCGCGACAACCGCCGCGTGGTGGTCGCTGCGGACAAGCTGGTGGCGTTGCTGGAAACGCTGAAGAACTCGCATGGGTTCAGCATGCTGGTCGACATCACCTGTGT
>JAYSVZ010000132.1:0-7283 GCA_043718305.1 Planctomycetota bacterium
GTCGATCAGAACGCCAACTCGCCTTTTCGCTCCCGCGGACGTTCCCCAACACCCGCGTTGACCATTTTTCCCGGTCGGCGGTAGACTCCCGACCGCTTGGAACGGCTGACGGATCAGCTTCCCTCCAGGCGGTCGGTGATCGTGCCGACAGAACATTGATGGGACTGACCGCCTGGTCCCATCCGCGAGAGGATGAGCGGCCATGTCGGCGGCAGAACAGATCGTTCCATTCAGTCAGTTCGACCAGCTGCGCGAGGCTCGTGAGATTCTTCGTTTAGAGTCCGAGGCTCTGGCCGAAGTCGCGCGGCGGCTTGATGCGGGGTTCTGCGCGGCGGTGGAGTTATTGCTTGATTGCCACGGGAGCGTGATCGTTTGTGGCATGGGGAAGGCCGGGCTAATCGGTCAGAAGCTCGCTGCCACCCTTTCCTCCACCGGCACGCGGGCGCACTTTCTGCACCCGGCCGAGGCGGTCCACGGCGATCTGGGCTGTCTGCATTCTCAAGATGTTTTCGTGGCGCTCTCGAACAGCGGCGAAACCGAAGAGATTTCGGCCCTGCTCCCGACGGTTCGCAAGATGGGGGTTCCGATCGTGGCGATTACCGCCTCGGATCGGAGCACCCTTGGGCAACAGGCGGATGTCCGCATTCTTTTGGGCCGCCTGCGCGAGGCCGGTCCGTGGGGCCTCGCACCGACCACCAGTACAACGGCGATGCTGGCCATCGGCGATGCGCTGGCTCTGGTCGTGGCCCGTCAACGCGGCTTCACACCTCAGCAGTTTGCGACCTTCCACCCCGCTGGCAGTCTGGGGCGACAACTCAAGTCGGTCACCGAGATCATGCGCCCGTTGGAGTCCGTCCGCGTGGCCTCAGCCAGCCTGACCGTTCGCGCGGCATTCGTCGCTCGTCCGACTGCGGGCCGCCGCACGGGGGCTGTGCTGTTACTCAACGACGACGATACGCTCGCCGGGATCTTCACCGACAGCGACCTGGCTCGGCTCATGGAGCAGCGCCGCGATGAGGCCTTCGACCGACCAATTGCAGAGGTCATGACCGCCCGCCCCGTCACGCTTCCCGACACAGCCCTGTTCTCGGATGTGCTCGCCATTCTGGCCGAGCGGAAGATCAGCGAGATCCCCGTCCTCGACAAACAACACCGCCCGGTCGGGATGATCGACATCACCGATGTGGTCGGGGGGGAGTTGGGCGTTGGTCACTAGGGCAAAGTGACAAGTGACAAGGGACAAGGGACAAGTTCAGAGTGCTGTGTTGTCACTTGTCACTTCACCTCAAAGACAAGGACCAATTTGACCCGCTTTCTCCTCACTCTCGCGATCACTCTGGGGCTGTACGCTGCTCAGCAGGCGTACGTGTACTGGGTGACACCGTGGACGGTGGCTGTCGAACGGCCCCAGCGGGCTCCTGAGCAAAAACGAGTCGTTGAACAGCCGCCCGAGGTGCAGGCCCTGACCAACCAGCACCTGACCCATGAGGCGTGGATTCGCCATGCGAAGATCCGCTACCAGCAGTCCGATAATGCCTACCTGTTTGCCGACACGGTCCATCCCGCCGAGAACAAGCGTGGCGACACGATCCGCATGGCTCCGTTTGCGTTGATCGTCTCCCATCCTCAAGACCCGGACGCCGCCCCGTTCACCGTGGTGGCCGCCGCTGCTCGCGTCCGCTTCGAGAATCAGTTCTTCGACCCGACCATCGGCGGTCAGGACCAGATCGACTTTATGGGCGACGGCATGGGGCGACTGATGGGAGTGACCCTCGAAGGCCAGGTCCACATCACTGGCCCCGATGGGCTCGTCATCGACGGACACGATTTCACCTTCCAGGAAGAGAGTGCCCAACTCTACAGCGACCACCCGATCTTCTTCCGCTACGGACCCTCGACCGATTCCCAAGCGACCGTGCGCGGCAGCAGCGAGAAAGTCGTCATCGACTTCCAACCGGCAAGCAGTTCACCCTTCGGAGGTGACATGCCCCGGGTCGAGGAGATGCCCCGCTCGATCCAGCTCAGCTCGCGCGTGGTGATGGACTTCACCACCGAAGAGAAGGGCCAGAACGTTCGCACGCGCGTCACCAGCCAGGGACCATTCACGTTTAACTTCCAGACCCGGCTGGGCCGATTCGTCGACGAGGTGCATGTCGCCCGCCCGACCGGCGAGAACGAACTGGATGAGATCGCCTGCCACGAGTTGCAGTTGCAGTTCGGAGAAGAGGTGGCTCCTCCCTCGGCGGGTACCGAGTCCGACATCACACCGGCCTCGGCGGTGACTGATTCTGAAGCCTCGTTTCTTCGCTCGATGCCGCTTCTCGAAGTCCGCGCGAAAGGGCGACCATCACGAGACGGGCCTTCGACAGACAAGGTCATTCTGCGTTCTGCCATGAACGGTCTGCGAGCGGAACTCGACGAGCTGATCCTGGAAGTCCAGCAACGGCTGGTGACACTGATCGATGCCCAGAGTGTCATTGTCACTCGTCGAATCGGCGGTGATTCACAGACGTTCTCTGCACCGCGCGTTGAGTTGTTGCAAGCTGCGGATGAGACTCTGGAGATGCTCATCGCCACAGGTCCGGGGGAGTTTCGGCACGTCGGCCCGCTCGATCTGAGGGGCTCTTCGAAGGGCCGCGAGGCGGTCGGTGTGGCGACCCTTGATGACGATGTGCCGCCCGATTTGTGGGCCACATGGACCGACCGCCTGGTCCTCCAACCGCTTCTCAAAGAGGACTTGACCCAACTGACCATTCAAGGGGATGTGACGATTCGCCAAGCGGACCAGATGCAGGTCTCGGCCAGAACCGTGACCGCCTGGACCGATTCGCTGGAGGAGCTGGCCCCGCTCGATTCTGCGTCCCATCGGAAAGCGAAAGCCAAGGCCCCGCCGCGGTTTCCACTGCACCGTGTGCAGGCCAGTGGCAACGTCTCGTTCGTGACCGCCACGGTTGTCGGACGGCGGATTCAAGTTGCCGATATCACCTTCCAACCCGGCCGTGTCGCCCCGCCGCCGCCGCGTGAGAAGCGCGTGGAAGCGGCTTCCGCCACTGGCACTCCAGAGAACTTCGACCCCAGCGTGCCGTTCGTCTTTGAATGTGGCCGCCTGCAAGGCACGATCGTCAACGACGCGGACACCCAGCGATCGGCAGTCCGCGAGATGCATGGCTTCGAGGGGATCCAATTGACCCGCGAACTCCCTCCCGAACTCGGCGGGGCGGAAGAGATCCCCTTCGATCAGCTTCCCGTCCGACTGACGGCGCGTGAGTTCTCGGCCACCAACGCCGATGGCGTTTCGCAAGTCCTCACACTCCGCGGAGTCGTCGACGATGAAGGCCATCTGGTCGAGCCGGTCGAGGGACACATCGGCGATTTCTCGCTCACGGGGCCGGTCATGGTCCTCGACCGGCAAAAGAACCTGGTCACCCTGATTGGTGAAAGCGGTCTGGGCTTTCCGGTCGAACGTGATTTTTCCGGGAACATGTTGCTGGAACCGGCCACCGCGCATATCGCGTGCGTCGAGCGGATTGAATTCAACGGACAGAAGGCGACCTTCCTGCAAAGCGTCAAAGCGACCGTGCTGGACAACCTCATTCGAAGCGAGTCGCTCACCGCGAACCTCACCCAGCGGATCGATTTCAGTGCCGCCCGTCCCGACACACGTGGCATCAAGCTGGCCACCATCGAGTGTCGCGACAACGTCTCACTGGAGATGTATCAGCGCGACGCGCAAGGGAAGAACTTTCAAGAAATCCTGATCGCAGAGATGACCTGGATTGAGATCAACCAGACGACCGGCCAATTCGATGGCCTGGGCAAGGGGGTCATCAAAGATTGGCGAAAGGCGGGAACCCGTCGTGTCAGCGTTCAGCCGCGATCCGCAGCGACTTCCAATCGGCCCGCCAACACAAATCGAGACTACGAGTGGGAGTACGTGGGGATCACGTTCCACGGGGCCGCCAAAGGGAACTTGAACGATCGCTGGGGCACGCTGAATGATCGCGTCGAAGTGATTCATGCGCCGGTCAAAAATGTCATGGAACTTTTTCATCGGAACCAGTTATCCAGCGACGCCGAGAATGCAGCGCAGGCCGTCTACATTAAGTGCGATCAACTCCGCGTCTCACTCGAAGGCGGCGAACCGACCGCTCCTGGGAAATCGCCCGAGGCGGAAATGGCGACGGTCGATGCGTTTGGTCGAGCGGAACTCGAAACACAAAAGTTCTACGCGCGGGCTCATTTGCTGAAGTATCAGCAAGCGAACGAGATGTTCACGCTCAGCGGTAAGGGGCAGGAAAATGCCAGCCTCGGTTTTCGCGAATCGGACGGCTCATCCCGTGAACCGTTCCGATCCCTGAAAATCCAATACGTCCCGTCGCGGCAAGAATTGACCGTCGACGGAGCCCAGACCATTATCGGAGTGGCTCGCTGAGCCATGCGAAACCATTGAACAATGCGAAACAGCCCTCTCACTCCCTGGCAGACGCCGACCGACGCGACTTGGTCGATTGATGCATTGCCTCGGGCTCGGGTCTGGCTCTTGTTCTTCGTTTTCTTAATTCCGTTAGTCGCCATTGCCGGACGCCTCTACTGGTTACAAGTCGTCATTCCCGACCGGTTCCTCGCAACCTGGTCCAAGACGACGGAGTCGTTTGAGAGCCTCCCCGTCAGCGATGGCCGAATCCTTTCCAGCGATGGTCAAGTACTCGCCTTTGACCAGCGACGTTACGAGATCCAGGTCCACTATCGCTGGCTTGAAGAACCGGTCAATGCCGACTGGCTGACCGCGCGGGCCAAGGAGAAACTCCCCCGAAGTGACCGCCAGAACAAGACCCTCGTCGCGGCTGCCAAAACGGACCTCCTCACAGCCCGCACCGAGTTATGGCAGAATCTGACGGTTGTCACGGGGCGGTCGTCGGATGAACTCACCGCACTGCGCGCGGCGATCCAGCGCCGTATCGAGACGATGCGGGAGTCGGTGGCCAATCACCGCACAGAGACTCAGACTCCGCCGCCCGCCGTTTCCTCGTTGGCTTGGTGGGAACGGGTGCGACACGAACTGACAACCTCCCCCGATCGGACATCGACGGCATCGATGATCCTCAAAGAGGAACTCTCACCACACCGGCTCATCGGGGATGTCCCGGTGGACCAGATTGCTGTCATCGAAGCCCAGCCCTCGCGGTATCCCGGTGTCGAGATTCGCGAAACCAGCCACCGCGTCTACCCGCTGAATGATGTGGCCGTCCACGTGATCGGCTTGCGAACAGCACTCCGCGAGGACCAGTGGGCGCAGCGAAAAGCCCGTTACCCGCAGGGGGATCCGCTGGCCCTGGCAGTCGGGGACCGGGTCGGCCAGACCGGGATCGAGCGGACGTATGACCATCTGCTACGCGGATCACGCGGCTTGAAGCGGATCGTTCGCGACCATGCCGGGCAGATCGTCGAGCAAGAAGTCGTCCGCGTTTCGCGATCCGGGAAGGATCTCACACTGACGATCGACGCAGCCCTTCAGAAGCAGACGGAAGCCGCCCTGGATGAGAGTCTGGCCGCCACTTCCACTGCATCCACGGCAGCGGGCGGAGTCGTGGTCATCGACCTGCGCCAAGGGGAGATTCTCACGGCGGCCAGTGCTCCCCGCGTCGGCCTCAGCGATCAACAGCACCCCACGAAAGCGGACTGGAAGACCTGGTCCACGAACCCCGGTCGACCGTTCGTCTCACGCGTGACTCAAGCCACCATCCCACCCGGCTCGATCTTTCAGGTCGTCACTGCGATTGCCGCCCTCGAAACCGGCCAGTGCTCGCCGGATGAACTCTTCACATGCCAGGGTTACCTGAACGATCCCGACCACGATCGGTGCGTCCTCTACACTCGACAACGGATCGGCCACGGCGCGATCACGCTCGCTGATGCCGTAGCTCGGTCATGCAACGTCTACTTCTTCCAGGCTGCCGATCGTCTCGGCCCCCAACCGATCGGCGACTGGGCAACGAAGCTCGGCTTTGGGATCCCGACGGGCATCGATCTCATGGACGAACACGCGGGCCAGCTCCCGACCCGCTCCGGACCCGGTCGCGCTGAGCGGTGGTACGCTGGAACAACGCGGCAATTCGCAATTGGCCAGGCCGACCTGACGGCGACCCCGCTGCAAGTCGCTCGCCTGATGGCGATCATCGGAAATAACGGCCATGCCGTCACACCGCGCCTAACCCCGGCGGATCGCTCGCTCGAGTTCCCGGAAAGCGAAATTGTCCAGGCATCTGCAGAGAGCGCTCCCGCGTCGCGCGGCCCTCGACTGCTCTCCGATCGGACCTTGCAAACCATCCACCAGGGCCTGGAGCTCACCGTCTCTCACCCCCAGGGGACAGGGGCCGCAGCGCAGTTCCCCGGCCTCTTGATCGCTGCCAAAACAGGCACCGCCGAAGTGGGTCAAGACCGCGTCCCCCATGCCTGGTGTGCCGGGTATGTCCCCGCTGATAAACCCCGCTATGCGTTCGCCGTCTACCTGGAACATGGCGGATCGGAAGAAGCGGCCGCTAAGTTGGCCCGACGAGTGCTGATGTCGCTCGTGGAAGCTGAGTTGCTGGATGCGGAGTCGTCACCAGCTCCCTGAGTAAGGTGCGTGACGGCGACCCGCTGGCTTTATCCGCCAGGCGGTCTGGAATGACGTATTCGGGTGATCGGGATGTGAGCCACAAGGCGCTAGCCGCGGGTTCTTCTTGCCGTCCGCTAACCAGAACCCGCGGCTAATGGGCTGGCTGGCTGGCACTGTCGACAGGCGGGGTACTGAGGTGCCACTGGCGGTCGCTTTGGACCGCCAGTGTTTTCGAGCGTCATCCCTCTCTCACGATGTTGCTGGTCCCCTCAACACTGGCGAGTCAAAGCCCTCGCCAGTGGCACCATTTGCCAGGTGATTCTCCCTCACCCCCACCACTACCGCCACGGAGCCTTCGGCTCCAGCGGAGTTTCGACGAGAAACTTCACCAGCGACTCAATCTGCTCGTCGCTCAGGATGCCGCCCTTCTCTTTGGCAAACGCGGGCATCAAGGTCTCGTCGATCCCATCGGTGATCTGTTCCCGCCAATAGGCCGCATCGTGCGACGGGTCCGCCACGCGAATGTCGGGGACCATGCTGGCGCGATGCTTGGCATCATGGCAAATCGCGCACGCGCCGAGATAGAGATTGTAGCCCTGTTGCCGCTCGGCCGGTTGCGTGTGGCACCGGGCGCAATCCCCCTTGAACACCGCTTGTCGGTCGGCCATCGCCAGTCCGATGTTCT
>JAYSVZ010000133.1:0-7280 GCA_043718305.1 Planctomycetota bacterium
GCCTGACCATACGAGCATGGAAACAACGCCCCTTCATCCGCCTCCCCTTGTCGTACCGCGACGATCGCGCTGGCGGCGGAGTTCGCTGTTGCTGGGAGCTGTCCTGTTCCTTATGGCAGGAGCCTGGTTCTGGTCACGGCAACTCAATGACGCAGAACGGCAACTGGTGGGCGATTGGCTGACGATCAATCACTATGAGGACGGATCAACCTGTGCCCGGAACTGGACTTTTCGGGCGAATCGCACATGTCGCATCGTAAACATTTATCAATACGCTGCGACACCTCAGCGGGCTGGCTATCGCAAGGTCGATGTGACGGATGCGACATGGCATCTGCGCGAAGGTCAGCTAATGGTTGACCCCGAGCGCCCTTTGGCCAAGCGGTTGAACCTCCAAGGAGCCATGATTTTCCACCGCATCCGCGATGGACTTCTAGGCACGAAGCAGCGAGTCATAGACTATGAACTCAGTACCGGACGATTCCGTCAATCTTCCGACATGACTTTTACAATCACTTGGTGGAACCCCGATACACAGTCCGACAGCAGCACCCAAGACTGGACCCGCCGCACCAGTTCGGCCCTCGTTGAACCTCCGCCCGCTGGGACTCCTCATCGGCCAGACTGACATCGCGTTCCCAACTGCGGCAGGAAGGCGGGGTCAGCAGCGCAGCGATGGGCACCTGTGGAAGATCGCCGCGAAGTAGCGCCACCGGCAGAAAATAAAGTCCCAGCAGGCCAACCTGATCGGCAGGTTGGCCCCGTCGGCACGAGGGTGGTTCGAGGTGCCACTAGCAGTGGCTTGGCACTTGATGCCAAATCCAACTCGTTGCCGAACCCTTTCCAAAGAATCTGTCCACACGCTGCTGGCAATGACATTATGAGGGCACTGGCTGGAATTTCGCACATAGTGAAAGTAGACTGAATTATAGAACATCGATGACCGCTCAAACTTCAGTGACTTCTTGACAATGGAATACGAACATGCGTGAAAGCGAGAGGAAAAGAAAGCCGAAACGGAAGGCTCGAACGTCAACAGGGATGAAGGTTCTCATCGGAATCGGAACAGCATTCGGATTGTTCATTGGGTCTGGATGCCTCTTGGCCTTATTCTCGCGAAGCAATATTCCAATTGACCCGAAACTTGCTGAACGACGCCAGAAAGATCGTGAGGAATTCGCCGGACGCCTCACCCCCAAAGGATGGGAGTGGCGACGTGAGCATGATGTCGCTATCACCATGCTTGTTCCTGCGAGATTAGACATTAAGACGAGTAAAAGTTGGCAAGGGGGTCGACTCCTGCCGGGCCTCGTCTATTCAGGACGTAGTGACGGAATTTACATGGAATTCGTGACCTATACCGCATTGTCGAAGCCTTCGGGAGAAAAATCGCTACTCGACGAATTGGCCATCACACAAAATGCGGGAGTGACTCTCATCGCTGATCGCCAGTTGCCCGGAAAGCGTGCCGGTCGAGAATTACGAATTCGTGACGATAGGGGCGAAGCCGTCCTGCGGGCTTATCAATACTCAGATGACTTGGTCTTCTTGGTCTCGTTATCTGGTAATATCCAGGGTCCAGTGTTTCAACAGGTAATCGACTCGATCTCCCCAGATGAAACAGATGATACAAAAGTGAACAGCAAGGACGGTCCACAGCCCTCCGAATCGAATGGAACAGAAGAGTCACAAGAGCAACCGACACAATAGTCCCACCAGTGGCCATTACCCACTTATGAGGCGGAAGGCCCTCCCACTCTGTACCCCTAATGGATTTCACATCAGATCCCCAGAGTGGACATACTGACGACCCTCCGGTCCGGCCAGTTTCATCCCTCGGTCCCAAGCTCCGGCTTGGGACCGCATCTCCCCGAAGCTCCGCTTCGCCGCGTACCAGAAGGCTTCCTCTCGCAAGCGGCCCTCGGACGTTCCCTCTGAGCCACATCCTGATATGCTGAACGGAAGTCCTGCGTGGCGCGGCGAAGCGGAGCTTCGAGGATCGGCGTGACCAAGCGAAGCTTGGTCACGAGAACGCCAAAACGGGTCCACTTCCATGACTGCGAACCAGCTAACGCCTGAAGATCCCCCACCATTCGTCGAATCCGCCACTGCAGCGTTCCGGCAATGGGAGTGGCTCCGTGTGGCCTATAACGTGGTTCTATTCCTCGTGCTGCTCCCTTGGTTCGGCCCGCTGATTGATGATCCGAAGTTCACGATCTTTGTCATCAAGAGTGCCATCGGGGCCAACATCGCTTTCTGCATCGGCCCAGTCGTCGAGGGATACGCCGTCTTGCTCGGCATTCCCCGCAAGGTGGCCCGATACGCGCTCTTCACTGGAGGAATGTTGCTGGCGATGATGATCGAAGTCGTTTCGATCATCACCTTTTTCAACCCAGAGAGCTTTTGAGATCCCCGTGAGCGTCAGACAACTCCCGCATTGTTCGGTTCGCCGATGAACCCACGATCAGCATCGCGTCCCCGTAGCTGAAGAACCGATACCGCTGAGCGATTGCTTCTTGGTAAGCCTGTAAGATCAACTCCCGTCCTGCAAGGGTGCTGACCAGGACCAACAGCGTGGACTTCGGGAGGTGAAAATTCGTGATCAAGGCGTCGATCACGCGAAACTCGTACGGCGGGCGGATGAACAGGTTGGTCTCCCCTGACCAGGGGCGGAGTGGTCCGCTGGCAGCGACCGATTCGAGTGTCCGGGCGGTCGTGGTGCCGACGGCGATGACCCGTCCGCCGCGAGCTTTGGTCTGCTCGATGGCAGTGACGGTCTCGGCGGGGAGTTCGCACCATTCGGAGTGCATCACATGGTCAGCAAGTTTCTCGGCGGTCACCGGGCGGAAGGTTCCGATTCCCACATGCAGCGTCAGTGTCGCCGTCTCGACTCCCTTGTCGCGGCAGGCTGCAAAGACCTCGGGCGTGAAGTGGAGCCCCGCAGTGGGGGCTGCGATCGCTCCCGGGGTTCGTGCGTAAGTTGTCTGGTAACGTTCTCCGTCGAGATCGGCGCGAGCCTCGCGCTCGATATAGGGCGGGAGGGGGAGACTTCCGTAGTGTGCCAAGAGTTCTTGAGCGTGGATGAACGGGTCAGTGATCGGTGACTCATTGAGCGGAGAGACGATCCACTCACCTTCATTCGCGCGGCCTTGAAAGATGAGGCGCAAGGGGGCTGCGGTCTGGGTGACGGAGGGGATGTGAATCTCCTCGCCCGTTCGCAGCGTTCCGCGCGTCTGGCCGATCAGTCGCCATTGACCATCAGCCGTGACACCCAGAAAGAGCCCCTCCCACTTCCCGCCCGTCGTGGCCCGCACGCCGCGCAGCCGCGCGGGCAGAACTCGCGTTTCATTGAGGACCAGCAAGTCGCCAGATCGCAACCAATTGGAAAGATCCTGAAACTTCGCGTGAGTCAATGTCTGGCTCGACCGATCGACGACGAGCAGTCGGGATGCATCGCGACGATCGAGGGGCACCTCGGCGATCAACTCCGGAGGCAAGACGTAGTCGTAACTCGACAACACCGATTGATCGACGCTTGCGGGTACGTGTTCGTCAGAAGGGGGCCACAGATTCATCGCCGCAGGATGAAGACTGAAGAGACGATAAACAACCGTCCCGCAGAGATTACCAACTAAGTCGCCGGACTGTCCGAGTCCGATGGCTCGGCGGTCGTCTCACAAACAAGACTCCCGGACGAGAGGAACGCCGTCGCCTCTCGACTAGTCACGGTCATGCCGTCAACCGCACTTAAACTAGGGGACACAGAAAGTTGACCGGGTAGGATGGCCGTTCAATGGAAAGGCCGTCTTACCACTTCCCCTTGTCCGGCTCCCCTCTCCCCTCGGGGGAGAGGGGAGTCGGATCGTGCTGGCAGATCTCATTCGCCCGCTGCCTCAAAGACATCTCGCTCCATAATCGTCTTCAACATCCGTTCAATCCGTTCCAGCTCAACGGCCCGATCGACGCCTGGGGCGCGTAGCAGTTGAAGGTGTACGGCCATTGCTTCGATTCCGTTCAAGCTGCGGTCGAGGGACGCAGCGGTCGAGTGCTGAAGGCGTTGGAGTTCCTCGATCGGCGGGGCGCTCGCCGTCATCGTGGTCGAGGTCGTGAGATCAGCTTTCAGGGTTTGAATGAAGCGGTCGGTCTCCACCAGCCAGGCGGCTCGTTCCGACCAGTGGGCTTTAATGTGAGCGATCTGTTCCGGGAGGTCGGGGATGCCGAGCGCGGGGCCGGTCGCAGCCAGGCGGTCCAAGAGATCTCTGCCACGCTGGAGCCGGGCGTCGAGGGTCTCCGAGACCGGAGTCGCGGGTGTAACGGACGCCTCGTCCGCCGACAGCAGCAGCGGCACAAAGAGTGGCCAAAAGATCCAGGCTGCCACGATCGTGGCTCCAACCCGTCCTTTGCCGGACGAGCGCGCTGCGAAGCCGATGGCCACACCGGCACCGATGAGTAAGTAGAGGAGGAGTGTTTGGCGAAAGTCCACGATGAGCCTCTGTTGTGAGCCGCAAGGCGCTAGCCGCTGGTTCTTGATTCCACCTCGAACTGAAGAACCGGCGGCTAGTAGCGCCTTGCCGCTCACATGGTCCTACGGCTGCAACCGTTCCCAGATCGTGAACACCATGATCGGCGAGATCACGCTGTAACACGCACTCCAGGCCAGTACGAGCCGCTCCAGGAAGCACGATCTTTGATAGCGCCCATCGGCATCGAGTCGGTCGGGTAACGTATCGGTCAGGGCGGCAAAGCCTCGGTAAAGCGACTGCGTGCCCGCGATCCCCCCGAAAAACGGCAGAGCGAATCCGATCCACTGAACAACGACGACCCACCCCCGAGAGAGATCAAATACCATCGCCGTTAGACACACCACAAAGTAGATCGGCAGCAGTCCCATTAACATGATCGCAGCGGTCGCCTTCGACTTGAGCGAGTGAATCACCACATCGCGCATCGTCAGCTTGATCCCGCTCAACAGTCCATAGAAGTACAAGCTGGGCAGACAAATCCCCGTGGCCGCAATCAGCCCCACCGCATACGCCACGACGAGCGAGAGGGCCGTTCCGTCGCGCCACGGAGCGAAGGGATCAGTGCTGGCATTGAACTCTATCGGGGCCACTCCATAGGCCAATGCCTGCCGGGGAACATTGAGATGTGGCGTCCAACCCGAGAACCCAATCGTCAGTCCCATCATCACGCCGTACAACATGAAGCTGAGAAAGGCGATCAGCAAGAGCTGCGGAATGATCACAGCTTGTCGAGCCGATACGCGAATGAGCCGTTCGAGCAGCGGCTGGTTCTTGAGAAGCATCTCGATGAGCGAAAGGACTCCGTGGTTCGTCGGCAACGGCTCGATCGGCGGAACGATGAGCGGCTCCGCGCTCTCGGGAAGACACTGATCGGACCGCTTGCGTACGAGAGTCTGCTTGAGTGATTCGAAGGTATCCATGTTGAACCCTGATTCAAAGGTCGCGTGGGCCGAGCCCATTGGCCCGGCCATCGTTTGCAATCGGTAACTCGTGCTGGTCGTTACACCCTCCGGCTCCCCTCTCCCCCCGGGAGAGGGGTTGGGGGTGAGGGCGAATGATGAGGACTCTCCCGTGAAAACACGGACAGGCTGGAAGCCTATCCCACGCCCTTACTCGCCAAACCGAAACAAACCGACGAAGTAAAACAACTCCGCTCCGGTCAGTCCCACGAGCACAATCCACCAGATCGGAGCTGTCGGTCGTTCCGGTTCGAGCCGGTGCATCACTCGGGCAAAGGTATCGGTCATCGCGATCCCGACTCCCGCAAAGACCACCAGATTGACCAGCAGCACAAACCCCGAATGGGGGATCGCCACGGTCAAGAACCAGTTGATCGGGATCGAGGCCACCATGGCCAACCCGCCCCAACTTGTCGTCACCATTGCCGCCAGCAGCGTCGACGAAGCGGGGAGCCGGGAACCGTTTAAGCTGTTGAGAATATACAAGGCGGGCAACGGAAGTCCCCAGGCGATCCCCGCGCAGAGGGTGCAGAGCAGCGCCTTGCGAAGCATGTCGTCGGCCCCGCCGAGCAGTCCCATCGTCAACCCATACGTCGCCGTCCCGAGGACCGCTGTGCCGAAGAGCGAGCCCCAAACCCACCAGGGGTAAACCACTTGGCCCGTTTGCCAGCGGAGCGCGAACTCCTCCGGGTCACGGAGGGCGATCTGAACGTGCCGAATCCCTTCACGGAGCGGGCTGGTGGACATGGCGAACGATCCTGGTTGGAACCGAGGTGCCCTGTATGAAGAGCGGGGTTCACCTCGCTGTTCACAACCGCTGATTGATCCAAGGCATAACAACATTTTCGACACTGGCCATCGGAACCGCTACCATCCCGCTATTGAGCCTGAAGGTCAGGACTTCCCCATGTCAGCCCCTTCAAGGACACCCCTGTGCCGTTTCGGATTGCCATGCTCGGAACCGGTGAATTCGCGCTCCCGACCTTTCGGGCGCTGGCCGATTCACCGCACACCGTGGTCGGACTGGTGACCCAGCCCGATCGCGTCGCCTCCGGCGGGCGGGTTCATCCGAATGTGATGAAAGAGTTCGCGCTCGAACGCGGCATTCCGATTCAGCAGCCACCCAACATCAATACTCCCGAGAGCCTGGCCGAATTGCGGTCGCTGGGGGCGGAACTCTTTCTGGTCGCAGCCTACGGACAAATCTTGTCAGCGGAGGTGATCGTGGTGCCACCGCGCGGGTGCTTTAACCTGCATGGCTCGTTGTTGCCAAAATATCGGGGAGCCGCTCCGATTCAGTATGCAGTCTGGAAGGGGGAAGCCACGACGGGTGTTTCGATCTTCCAGATCGTTCCGCGTCTCGATGCCGGGCCGATCTTGGCCGAGATCGAAACACCGATCGGACCCAAGGAGACGAGCGGCGACCTTGAAACGCGGCTGGCAGAACTGGTGGCTCCGACGGCAGTCCAGTTTATTGATGACCTGGAACAGGGGCGGCTCACCGGTCGGCCTCAGAACCCAGCTGAGGTGACGCGCGCTCCGAAGCTCAAGAAAGAGTTCGGCCTCCTCGACTGGTCGCAGACCACGGCGGCTCTCGACTGCCAGATTCGAGCGATGCAGCCGTGGCCCACTCCGTACACTTACCTCCATATCGCGGGCAAGCCGGTCCAGCGGACTTTGATACTCGAGATCGACCCGGTCACGGATGCTAATCACGATGGAGCGGCACCCGGCACAATCATCCAGAACGATGGTCGCTCACTGATCGTCCGTACCGGAGATGGAAGCTGTGCGGTCC
>JAYSVZ010000134.1:0-2491 GCA_043718305.1 Planctomycetota bacterium
GTGTGTGTCATCGGCTTGGCCAACAAAATCCTTTGGTAGACCTTTTGAACGCCAAACGCAAGGCAATCCCGCAGCAACCGAATCGCTTCACAAAAATTCGTCTTCCCGGTCCCGCTACGCCCGATCAATACCGTCACTGGGGACAGTTCCACCGTCACATCGCGGATGCTCTTGTAGTTCTGGATGCGGATGCGATGAATCATCGAGTCGATCCCTAGCGACAACACGGGCCACTTGTCGGACAATCGCGAATGACGACGGGTTCGGCGGAGCCGTACAACTCATTCTATCGGCATTGCCGGGCTTGGGCGATTCACCTCAGAAAAACCGGCTTACCGGTTCTTTAAGCCCAACTTCACCTCGCAACCAGGCAACTGAGCTTGAAGACGTAGTCGGACCGCTTCGTTGAGCTGCTCCCCGACCAGTGTCAATTGCTTGAGCTTCGGAAGCTGGACCACAAACCCCAGCCCCGCTTCGGTGAGGTTGTCCGATTCCAGGTGCAATATTCGCAGTTGAGTCAACTGGACCAGCGGTGACAAAGCCTCGTCATGAAAGTTACCCGAGAGCATCAGTTCTTCGACTGCGAGGTGTTTGGCGATGATGGCAACATCGGCGTCTTGGGCGATACCAGGACCGCCTTTGCTCTTACCGTGAAAAGTTTCCAGCTGAACGATCTCGCCCCGCATATTCTCCAGACCGTGGGCCACGCGGTGCCAACCATTCGGCTCAGTGCTCAGCGAAATCCCAGTCGGCTTCAGCGTGTCTGGGGGAACTGGAAACGATGTCGGTCGGGTGATGCGAGCCTGGATGTCATCATCCGCCAACTGGGGGCCGTTCAGTGATACTCCGATGAATGCGAAGCTTTCGTTCGTAACGAACTCGACATGGCCATCGACGAACAGGAAGTGCGCTCCGTCTCTCGAGTAACGCCCATAGGTCGGCGGCGTGCCGTTGAGCGTCGTTAGCGGCTTATAGTTATACGGAGAGGCCCAGGGGACAAAATCTCCAGCGAGTTCCGCCGCGATAAACGTTTGTGCCTGCGACTTGATCTCGTCGATTGAGACCCATCGATTGGCCCCCATCAGGCGAGCATTCGCTGAATAATGTGCCACGGAAAACTCCCATCGCTCCGCCGAAGTCTCCTGCCCGGGGATTTGATGATGCTCAATTTGACGTATCAGAAACCCTGCATTCCGCGGTGAGTCCCACGGCTGATCCAAATCGAGTTGGTTGTACAGGGGACTGGCATCCATAAACGGAGCAATCAAAAGCATCCAACCGTGATGCCCGCGCCCCTTCGCGTCAAACGTCCCACCCGCTGGAAGGTGTTCGTACACGTCATGATAGTTGTGAAGGGCCAGACCGATCTGCTTCAAGTTGTTCCTCGACTGCGATTGCCGCGCCGCTTCACGGGCTGAGCGGGCTGCTGGCAGCAGAACGGCGATCAGCACAGCGATGATCACAATCACCGCGAGGAGTTCGAGGCGGGTCATTCCCATAGTTTTCGCGAACTCCAATCCGGTCCCAAACCTTCCGGCCCCCTTCTCCGCACGGGAGAGGGGTTGGGGGTGAGGGTGAGTTGCCAGACGACTCCCAAAACCATTCGATCCCATCAGCCATGTTTCTGCACGCGAGCACTCCATAGGACTAGGATCAAGCATCACATTATCGCCGTCCTTCCGATCAATCCACCGAGCCGCCAGCGTCGCAGGACTCACCGAGTCCGGTGGAACACCGCAATTTCCACTCACAGCCACGCCGAGGCCAAGAGTCTGGGCGTTCCTCGATCACTCGATGAGGTCAAACGTCTCGCCATTGCGTGATTTCGCGGTAAGATGAGGAGACTCCCACGCCGAAAGGCACATCGCTCCTGTCAAAACCACGCGGCCCCTTCACCGTCTCTCCATCTGGAACTCGCCCATGGCTCGTTGGCCGGACAACGCGCGATCCAATCTGATCGCGGGAATGTTGATCTTTGTCCTCCTGCCCGTCTTGTGCTGGCTAGCCTGGACATGGGTGAAGTAACGATCCGCTCAACGCGATCCCCTTCTGTCCACTCACCTCTCACCTCTTCCCCTCCCTATGTCCGCTCCCATCCTGACCGACAACGAAGTCCGTACCTGGATTTCTAAGAATATCCCGATCGCGGATGTCGCGGGAAAACGCATCCTGCTGATCGTCCCGGACGCGACGCGGACCGCTCCCCTGCCGCTGCTCTTCGATGCTCTGTTCCATCATATGCGGAAGCATGTGGCGGCCTTCGATGTGCTGATCGCCCTGGGCACGCACCCGCCGATGTCGGATGTGCAGATCTGTAAGCTGCTCGGCATTGAAGACAAGGAACGATTGCGACTCTTCTACCAGACACAGTTCTTTAATCACGAGTGGGACAACCCCGAGGCGCTCGACACCATCGGCGTGCTTTCCGAAGCCGACACGGCAGCCGCCTCGAACGGGTTGCTCTCCAAAACGGTTCCTGTCCAGATCAACA
>JAYSVZ010000135.1:0-7248 GCA_043718305.1 Planctomycetota bacterium
CTGCCCCACAAGCGGTGGGAAGATAATCTTCGCGCGGGTTAAAGTGAGGCATTCGCTCGTAGCCACGTTTCGCCAGAACGTGGGCGAGTGACGTAATTCGCCAAGGTTCTGGCGAACGGGGCTACGGGGCAATTCTGCCCGCGAGAAGGGTTGTCTCGTCACTCACCCCCACCCCCTCTCCCAGGGGACTGTTAAAGTCAGTGGCATGGGCGTCTCGCCCATGCGATTTCCCAGGGATTCACGGGCGGGACGCCCGTGCCACGGGGCTTTTTCAACAGGCCCCCAGGGGGAGAGGGGAGCCGGAGCAGCGGGAACTCACCGTCAATCGGACTTCTTGACCAACCCCAGTATCCCGAAGAGAGTCATCAGTCCCCCACCCCCACAGAACACCACCGCCATCCCCGTTTTCCCCAGCATCTTGTAGAGAAGCAGGACGATCGCGTTCATCCGCATGTTGCCGCCCTCTTGCTCCCAGTGATCGAAGAGGAAGTAAAGACCGACACCCGCGGCGACGAGGAACAGTCCCAGCCCAAAGTGACCCACGGGGAGTCGGGCTTTTCGGCTTCGACGGCCACTTCGTTTTCAGGATTCCGTTCTTCAGCCATTATTGACATTCCTTGTTGAAACAGAGGATCGCCTCAGCCTCGAATGAGGCTTCAGGGCATCGGGTAGGTTACTCGCGAGTCACACTCTCCGCACGCCCGACGCGATCGCGCCGACAGTCTGTGCCATGGGCTGTGGTGTTCGACTCTTCGGCGGGGGCCGTAAGAAACTAGCCATTCTCCGGTGGACACTGTCGCATTCCGATTGGTCTTCGATCTCTGGAGTGGTTAACGTTTCAAGCAGAATGGACCGTGTGGATCGATCGCCTCGAACATGATTCAGGACAACATGCTGCGAAACACGTTGAAGAAACTCGCGTTGCTCCTCGCCTGGGGCCTATGGTGCGACTCGCTATCTGCTCAGACAGCGACAGCACCCTCCAGTGCGGAGTTCGTGTTGACTGTGATCGACGCGACAACTCAGAAGCCCGTCGCCGCCCGGATCTATGTCGAGAACACGGTCACTGGCTCCCGGCATTTTGTCCGCGCGCATAGCCCGCTCGACGGAGTCGTTTATGAGAGGCAGAACTGGGCGAACAAACGGTCGATCGAACACCACACCAGTGTTCCCGCAGCCCCCTTTGTTGCCGAGAATTTGCCAGCGGGTACGTACTCCGTGACTGTGGAGCGCGGGAAGGAGTACTTCCCCGAGACGCGGCAGATTGTCCTGGGCGAGGGCGAGAAACGACCGGTCGAGACGATTGCCTTGCGGCGTTGGGTCCAGATGGCCGAGCGAGGTTGGTACAGCGGCGAGACGCACTTGCATCGTCCGCTCAATGAGTTGCCGGTGGTGATGCAGGCGGAAGACTTGAACGTCGCGATGCCGCTAACCTACTGGGTCACCAAAGCCTTGACCCCGCCTGCGCAGGGGAACAAGAATCAGGACGGCGAGATCCCCGATCAACTCATCATGGTCGACGAGACGCATGCGATCTGGCCTCGCAACACCGAGTACGAAATCTTCACGATCGGTGAGCACAAGCATACGCTGGGAGCCCTCTTTATTCTGAATCACAAAAAGGTGCTTCAGCAGGGTGTTCCCGACTGGAAACCCGTGGCGGATCAGGCCCGTGCCGAGGGGGCTCTGATGGACATGGACAAACTTGATTGGCCGTTCGGGATGACGCTCCCCCACATGTCCGGGGCCACACTGTACGAGTTGGCCAACAACCACATGTGGCGGACCGAGTTCGGTCTGACCCAATGGAATACCGAAGCCCCGGCCTTTCTTCAGCCTCCGAACGGAGGCCACGGCGGTGACGAGCGCGATTGGTTGGCTTACACCCTCGGGCAATACTACGTCTTGCTCGATGCCGGGTTCCGACTCGTACCGACTGCGGGAACGGCCAGCGGAGTCCATCCAGTCCCCGCCGGATTCAGCCGCGTCTATGTCGAAATACCGGGCCGGTTCAGCTACGACGAATGGCTCACCGGACTCCGAGCAGGACGCAGCTTCGTCACAACGGGCCCCATGATCTTTGCGAAAGTCAACGACCAGTCTCCCGGAGCCGAACTTTCCGGGGAGAGTGTCCGCCTGACGGCCAGCATCGTCAGTGAACATCCACTGGCCAAGATCGAAGTGGTCTCCAACGGCCAGGTCGTCGCCACCGGGACTCTTCAGAATCAGGCCACCGCCGAAGGAGCCCGCCGGAACGAGGTCGCGATCGATGTCCCCTTCGCGACGAGTGGCTGGCTCTGCCTTCGCTGCACCGAGGACCGACCCGATCAGCGGCTGCGATTCGCGCACACGGCCCCCTGGTGGGTGACGGTCCCCGGCCAGCCACTTCGTCCGACGCGGCAGGAAAAGACCTACTTGATCGAACGGGTGAAGGCCGAGATCACTCGAAGCAAAGCGGTGCTACCCGCCTCTGCGCTCATGGAATACGAGGCGGCATTGAAACACTTTGAGACGATGTTGACCGACTGAATTCGAACAGACACGTTGTGTCGCTTGATGAACACTCCTGCCAACGATGGTTCCTCGCATGAACGTGACCGCACCGGCTCAAGTTGGACTCCTTGCTCGCTGGCGGCAATGGCCGCTCTATGGGCGCATCTTGGGAGCGCTCGTGGTGGGGGTCGTTCTGGGGCTGGTCCTGGGCAAGCGGGCGCAGGTCTTTGACCTGCCCGCCAAGATCATCCTCCAACTCTTGGGAGCCTTGGCTCCGCCGCTGATTCTGATCGCGGTCACGCACGTGTTGATGACGACCGAGATCAAGGGGAAGACGGCCTTGCGGCTGGGAGGGTTGTTAATTCTGAATACAGTGGTCGCGATCTGCATCGGGTTGTTTGTGGCGAACACGGTTCAGCCGGGCCGGTGGTCGGAATCAAAACTGCCTGAACCCGAGGCGAAGAAAGAGGTGCAGGGATTGTCCCCCGTGCAGATCATTATCGACAACATCCCCAAGAGTCTGCTAGGGCCCCTGGGTGACAAGTCGAATGTGATTGGTGTGATCTTCATCGCGGTGGCATTCGGGGTCGCCTTGCGAGGCCAACGAGATCGGCCGATCGGAAAAGTTCAAGATCTGATCGAAGTTGCCTATCAAACGTTGGTCACGGTCTTGCTTTGGATCATTGATCTTGTTCCGCTGGGAGTCATGTCGATCGTCGCCGCGGTGGTGGGGGTGAAGGGATTCGGCCCGTTCGTAGCTTTGGGAGCATTTATCCTCGCCGTACTGCTGGCCCTCGCCCTTCAGGGATGTTGGTATCTGCTCCGCATCCGCCTCTTCTCCTGGTGCCGACCGCTCGATGTGCTGCGCGGGATGCGCGACTCGTTAGTGATGGCTTTCTCGACCGCCAGCTCGACCGCCACGATGCCGGTGACCTATGCCTGCCTGAAGGACAAGGTCGGTGTTCGCGAGGAGTCGGCCAGCCTGGGCGCCCTCGTCGGGGCCAACTTCAACAATGACGGAACCGCTCTCTATGAGGCCATGTCAGCGCTCTTCGTGGCGCAACTGATGGGGATCGACCTGAGCCTGGGCGATCAATTGCTCGTCGTGCTCACCTCGATCGTGGCCTCCGTCGGAGCCGCTGGCATCCCCGAGGCGGGTCTCGTCACCATGACCCTGGTCTTCACAGCCGTCAAGCTGCCGACTGAATACATCGCCCTCTTGCTGACCGTCGACTGGTTCCTCGACCGCTGCCGGACGACGATTAACGTGCTGGGAGATGTGAATGTGAGCTGCCTGCTCGATGGGCGGGTGAAGGCCGAGGTCGCTCCTTCCAGGACGATTGGTCGGTCTGTTTGACACCGCAATGAATGGTGACAGCGCGCAAAGTGATCGGTGCAACGGTTCAGTTTCTACGTAAGTTTTCCGGAAGGATGATCCTGCCTGCGTGGACCTCGTCGTGGCAATAACTGCAAAGCACAATCAGATTATCAGCACTGTTTGAACCGCGAGTCGCGTGGGTCGTGAGGTGGTGTAACTCCAGGATTCTCGCATCAGCGGTTGTCCACTTTGACATATTCCATCCGCATTGCTGACAAGTGCTATTGTCTCTCTCGTAGACCTCCCGCTGGACATCTGATGGGATGTGGCGATCATGAGTTTCCGCAACTCGCTCCAACGAAAGCAGTACATACTCTCCCGCATTGAGGTCAGGACGCCCGGTAAATCTTGTGGCGACCGCGTAGCCCTCTTCCGTGCGTAATTCACGAGTACGGCGACCGAACTCACTCTTATCTCCGGAGACGTAAGCCAGTTCCTCTGTTGTGACCACATGTCCTACGTTCTCCTTAAGGAACTGCAGATTTTGGCCTTTGCTCCCCCTGCCCCTTTTCGGATTCGATTGGCGACATGCCATCGTCGCGCCAAGTCTGAATCGATTTTGTTGGAGGTGAGCATGTACTGGTCGGACTTCAATCGGACACCGGATTCTTCGTCGGGCGACGCACCCGTGAGAATCCGAAAGCCTCGCTCGACTCGGAGTTCTCTCACTCGCCGCGCGTACTCGGAGATGCCTGAAACAACGTCGAGTTCGGCACCATCAATGACCTCACCCACGTATCGTTGAAGATAGCCTTGAATCCGGTCCATCGCGGCAGTGGGGCTCAGACCATCGGCAACGACCACACTCACTCCAAGGCAACGTGATTCGTAGTGCAGTTCCACAAGCTGCAACACCTTTTGCCTGAGCGTATACCCAGTCAGATCAACCTTCATCTGATTGAGTTTGCGGTCGATCTCCGAGATCAGTGAATCCACGGAGGCCACTCGGATACGTCGTGCCATCTTGTCATTGCCTCTCAAACGTCGCGAGTTTCAGCTGTCGTTGTCGTTTCAATCGAGGGAGTGGAGTCGGAGTCGATTGGTGTGCATCCAAATGCTGCATTAGGTGTTTGGCCACACAGTGTGCGAAGACCGGTGGAACTGCATTTCCAATCTGAACCGCGATGCGGATCTTTGTCCCGCACCAACGAAATTCATCGGGAAATGTCTGGAGTCTCGCCGCTTCCCAGTGTGTGATTGGGCGATGTTCAGAGGGGTGAAGGAATCGCCCCTTTTCTGGTTTGTAGAACTCGCAACGGATTGTACAGCGTGCCGGAGCATCCCAATCCAATCGCCCAAAGAGGTCTGTCCCCCCTTTGGTTTTCCGAATCCAACACGCAGGGGTCAACTCGGGAGCCAATCGTTGCAGGTCAAACCGATTGCCACCCGGGGGAATCAGTCGATACCGCTGTCGAGAGATCTCCGTGGGATTTCTGGCAATGTGCAAGTCGGGGCCTGTCGCAGGCTGTACTGTGAGCTCGGTCAAGGTGGGCTTGAGCGGGATTCCCTTGAACGCCTCGCGAACTGTCATGCGATGCGTCGTTGGTTTAGGAAGCTCGATGGGGCCTTTGCGAGACCCGATAATGATAGCCCGCCTCCGGTTTTGCGGAACTCCGAAGTTGCTCGCCAGTAGAACGCCGGATGTGACATGAAACCCAAGCTCTTCCCCACGTGCAATAATTCCGTCGCCTTCGGCGGACTTGAGCAAGTTCTGGACGTTCTCCACGACGAATGCCTGACAGTCGGACGATTCCACGACATCCATAAAGTATCGCCACATTGCACGCCGAGGATCGTTCGCACGATTGCCTGTCAGGTTGGAAAACCCTTGGCAAGGAGGGCCACCGATCACAATATCGGCTTTCGTCTGAATGCCTCCTCGGTCAATGATGTCTGCAATGTCCTCAGTAAGAACATGGTCGCCAAAGTTTTCGCGATAGGTCGCTGCAAAGTCCTGTTCCTTCTCGACAGCGAGCACTGGCACGAATCCTGCCCGCTGGAAACCGAGTGTCATGCCGCCCGCACCCGAGAACAGGTCGATCAACTTGTAAGAATCGGTCACACTCTCGCTCCTTCGATACGAACTCGCGATCACACCGCGATCTTTCCCAGTTCGCATCCTACAATGATTAAGGCTATGGAGCCACTGCCGAATGATTCCAAGCACCGCATTCCATAGCAGACACCGGCGGTCGCTCCGCGTACAGTGAACTCCTCCCCGAACCTTCATTCATCTCCCGGCGTCCAGGTTGGCATGATCGAACTCGAATCGACCCCTCGTCGGCGGTATCTCGTCGGCTTTGATCCCAAGCGGGTGCCGCACCGGTTTACCGATGTATTAATCATCGGCTCGGGGATTGCCGGGGTTCGGGCGGCGCTGGAGGTTGATCCTCGGCTCCGCGTGGTGGTTGTGACGAAAGACAAGTTGGAGCTGTCGAATAGTGCGTGGGCGCAAGGGGGTATCGCGGGGGTGCTTGACCCCTCGGATAATGTTCGCAACCACGCCGAGGACACGATGACCGCTGGGGCGGGGTTGTGTGATCGCCAAGTTGTCGAGTCGGTCGTCGAGTCCGCCCCGGAACTCATCCGCGAGTTGATGCGGCTCGGAGCGCACTTCGACGAAGAGAACGGCGAACTCGCCCTGACCACGGAAGGCGGCCATAGCCATGCCCGCGTCGCTCACGCCCTCGGCGATGCGACCGGCAAGGAGATCATGCGCGCCCTTATCGAGCGGCTCCGCGAACAGAAGAACTGCGAGATCTGGCAGAAGACCTTTACGATCGACTTACTCACCCACGGCACAACCTGTCGCGGTGCCTTGGTCTCGCATGATGGACACGGCAAGACCTTCGTCTGGGCCAAGCAGACGATTCTTTGCACGGGCGGAGCGGGCCGGCTTTATCGCGAAACGACCAACCCCGAGATCGCCACAGCCGACGGACACGCGGTCGCCTTCCGGGCTGGGGCCACCGTGCGTGATATGGAGATGATGCAGTTCCATCCGACGGTGCTCTATATCGCGGGGGGATCGCGGCATTTGATTTCCGAGGCGGTCCGCGGCGAGGGGGCTTACCTGATCGACAGTCGCGGGTATCGCTTCATGCCCGACTACCACCCGCTCAAGGAACTGGCCCCACGCGATATTGTCAGCCGCGCGATCACTGATCAGATGGAAAAGACGCGGCACGCTTGTGTGTACCTCGACCTGCGGCATCTGCCCGAAGCGATGGTTATCGAACGGTTCCCTCACATTCGCCAGGTCTGTGCGGAGTTCGGCCTCGATCTGGCCAAGGATCCGATTCCGGTGCGGCCCGGAGCGCACTACATGATCGGCGGGCTAACCGTCGACCGCGATGGGCAAACGTCGCTCCCCGGTC
>JAYSVZ010000136.1:0-24474 GCA_043718305.1 Planctomycetota bacterium
AACATCGTCCGCTTCGTCCTGCTGGCCTTCACCCACTGGCGCGACGCCCACCCCCAAACCCAGTCCCCACCCACGTCACCACCAAAACGCCAAGCCGCCAGACCCCCGAAACCCTGTCGGCTTCAGCGCGGAGTGTCGAAGAATTGGACCGACAACGACTGGCAGCGAAAGCGGCCAAGCAGAAGACGCCTCAGAAAGCCGTCGTGGATGTTCCAAACCGAGACCGAAAGCCTCGGGAATGAGTGGAAGCCCGATCGTGTCTCCCGCTGGTCTCTCACAGCGGGTTGTAGCGGTATCCTCGACAAGACCATCCGGAAGCGACCGCACGAAAAACTCCTCCGCTGAAAGAGATCAAGACCCTCGAAACGATCAACGGCAAACCCGTGGCCGAGGTCTTGCAGGAGTTCGCCGCCGCCCGCCCGTAGCAGAAGTCGTAAGACTTCTGCCGCATCAGATGACGATGGCCGGGCGGGCGAGACCGGAAGAAGGATGGCTGGACAGCAGAATTCTTACGAATTCTGCTACGGGCGGTCTCCGTGTGAGGGCGTATGTCACGACGCCCGAGGAGACCAACCATCCGCTGACGAGGGCGACAAAGGTCCATGCGATGCGTTTCCGCCAGCGGCGTGGGACAGTCGGCTTTGTGCCGGAGGGCAGCGGCTCTGTCATGGTTCCAGCCGTTCTCGCTCAGGGGCCCACGTCGCTGCCACGAACAACATTGCGACCGGAACAAGCTGCATGAGATACCGATGACTTGACCCGCCGAGATGCTCTTCCAATTCCGCCGGGGCCAGCATCCCCGCCACGACGAACGCAGCGAGCGAACCCAGCAGATTCAGTAGCAGGAACCGCTGCGGCCCGGCCCAGGCCCGGCGCGGCGTAGAGAGTCCGGCCAAGATGAGTAGCCACCAGGGGAGGCCCCATGTACGCCATTCCGCGAACATCCGTTGGAGAAGATGGGGTACCGACCACTTCAGCGTCGTGAGCTGTTCGACGAGCCGACTGGCCTCCATCCGTTCGAAGTAATGCATCTCGGTCGTCGTCGGGAGAGTCGCCCGGTGCCGCATCCACGGCGTCAGCACGATCGCCGCAAAGAGCGCGAAGGCCACCATCCCGACGAGGTGCCGGCTCAAACATCGCAGCCGACTTTCGCTTGATGCATCGGCCAAACGACCGCCTCCCAAAACCACAGCCAGTCCCCACGCCAGCAGGTCGATCATCAGAAACGCGGTCCCTTCGTCCTTCACGAAGAAGGCACTCGACGCGATCGACGAGGCGATGATGATGCCCCGTCGACGACCGGCTCCCGCAGGCGACTGCAACGCATCCCATAAGCAGAGCACGGCCACCCCATGGAAGCACGCCATCGGGGCGTCCGCCTGCGCCGAGAGAAACCCATATTCATCCGGCACAAGCACCGGAACAAGAGCCAGCAGCAATGCCATCAGCCAGCCCCAGTCGGGCGAGAACCGCCGCGATAAGACGCCCGCGAAGCTGAGGACCAACCCGGCGTACATCAGCGGGAACCAGACCTTGGCCCACCGGTCGTTGACCTCCCCGCAAAGGGCGTACACGTGTCGCTCCAGCAGCGGGAGCATCAGCGGGTAGCGCGGGTGGTACTGGACGAAGTCGGGATGTAAGAGTTCCGGAGCAGCGATCGATTGCGTCTCGTAAAGTACGCGAGCTTTGATGGCAAAGATCGCTCGTTCATCCCAGAACCGCTGCGGGGTCAGGAGGGTTTGGATGAAGGCTGCGGCGATCGCCAACCCGATGACTACTTGGCAGACCCTTGCGAGGGAATGCACGGTGGGCGGCTGCGATATGTGTGGATGCTTCCGCGAACGACGATGGTCCTTGAAGATCGCGATCAGTCCCAATCCCGCTCCGAGGCCCACCTGGCCCCACGAGAACCTGGCATTGAGTGGTCGGCCTGTGTCCGACCAGACGAACGCAGCCGCTGCCGTGAAGGCCATGCCGAGCAGGATCGAGAGGCCACAGACCTCAGCGCGCGGTCGATCCTGTTCGGGGCGACCCAGCACGCGGTCGAACAGAGCGAGCAACGACCGCCCGGCAAGTGTCGAGCCGAGGACGGCGATCAAAATGGCGCAGGGACCGTTCATGGCGTTCTCGCCCTCCCGATGGGGCTCCCATCAATGCCAGTACCCCAACGGGGTTGCAGGAGATCGCCCAGTGTCGCGACCAGCGGGAGCGCACCCTGGGTTAACGATCCGACCGACGATGAACCCTGTCGGGGTTCTACCTGCCTCACGCGGTGTGCAACCCCTTCAGGGTTGGTTCCGAGGGGGTCACGCAACCCAGGGTGCGCTCCTACGTCGCGACCCTGGGCTATCCCCAGCAACCCCTTCGGGGTCCAGAGGGTTTCCAGGTCACCGATATTGTGCATCGCGTGCGTGAGCTCTTGGCGGGAGTCGCATGGAAGGACGGGCCAAGGGGCCCATCCTACGGCGACAGGATTTCTCCGTGACTCCGGACCTGCGTGGTGAATCATGGCTGGACCTCCGTCAGCGGCCAGCGGTGGAGGACCACCACAAACTCCGGCACCTTGGTCGCATCACCCGTTCGCTGGCGGAGGAAGCTCACCCATTGCCGGTCCTCCAACGTACGAGCCGGGTCGACGTACTCGGCCCCTTCGAAATACTCCAGCACATAATCAGGCTGACATTCCCACACATCGGGCGGTAACTCGTGGAGTCGGTAGGCGGCAAGTTGCCGCGCTTGGTGAGCCCTGGGAATGAGATGTTCCGCCGTCGGGTGCATTCGGTGATACAGCGATCGCGGTCGCAAGTGATACGACAGGAAGAAGAGCTTCTGGTCACTGACCACAAAGATGCGGGCGTTCTCGGGAGTGGACGATCGCAGGTAATGAATCACATCGCGGTTCGATTCGCTGATGTTGGGAAGGACTTCGTCCGAGCTGTGAAAGCGGTAGTACGGCCAGTCCTTGAGGCGCTGCTTGAGGCCTGCTCCCCAATGGCTGATCGCCAAGATTAGAACCGCGAGCAAGGCTGCTCGCTTCACGAGCGACACCATCACCCCCAACTTCGATGGTGGGCCGTCTTGCGAAGTCAATTGCCAGAAACTCCGAAGGGTGGCTTCGATCACCGGAACAATAAGAGTTCGCCGCCGCCATCCCCTAAAACCCGCGATGGCCACGAGCGGGGCCAACCACTGAGCGGACCAGTGAGCCGCCTCGACCATGCCCATCGTTTCGTACAGCGAGTACGGATCGGTCGACTCCGGATCGATGGCCCAGTTCTGGACGGCCTCGACCGGAACGATCCAGGCTGCCATGACTACGAGCGTCCCGCCGACCGCCGCGAGTCCGGCGATCAAGGCCCACCCGCCGCGCACGAACCGCGTCAGAGTCGACTCGACGGTGGTCACTTCGGGAGCGGCCTCCCGACCAAGATCTGCGCAATGTGCATGGTCCGCAGCGGCTTCTTCTGTCGGCTGATCAGCCCCTGCATATGCATCAGACACGACATGTCGCCCGCCGCCATGACCTCGGCTCCGGCCTGCTCATGATCGTGGATGCGGTCGTTCCCCATCATGCAGGAGACAGCCTCTTCAGCGATCGCGAACGTCCCGCCGAACCCACAACACTCATCGGTCCGCTGGAGGTCGACCAGCGTCAGCCCCTCGACCAGTTGCAGCAACTGGCGGGCCTTGTTGTAGTCGGGGTCCATCCGCTCACTGGGGCGGCCCAGCCCCAGCTCCCGCAACCCGTGGCAACTATTGTGCAGCCCCACGCGATGCGGGAACTTCGCATCAAGCTTGTCGAGCTTCACCACATCGGTCAGGAACTGGCACAGCTCGAACGTCTTCGCCTTGAGTTCGGTGAACCCCGGCTGGCCGTCCAGGAGATGGTCGTAGTGGTGCGTGACCATGGCTGTACAACTGCCGCTGGGGCAGACGACATAGTCATACGGGGCATAGATCTTGAGAAACGATTCCGCCAGCGGGCGGGCGTCCTCCCAGCAGCCGGTATTGGCCATGGGCTGGCCGCAACAGGACTGCCCGTCGGGGAACTCGACCGAGGCTCCGGTGCGTTCGAGGAGTTCGACCGTGGCCATCCCGACATCCGGGTAGAATTGGTCGATGTAACAGGGGATGAACAGTCCGATCTTCATGGGATGGAAAGTGTAACAGGCGGCTGATCGTGTGCCGAATTCGGCGACGCACATTTTATGGATCGACTGGATCGTCTCCTGGAAACGCTGAGCAGCTCTGATCATCCTCAACCCGCTGGCTGAGGACGAGGCCGGACCGCTGCATGCCAACTCTTGCGGCGGAAATCACGCATCCTGTGATTGGTCACGATTTCTACGAAAGACAGCTCTCCAGCCTTGAATCCGATTTACACGGAACCCTTGGCGGGGTATGTTGATGGGGCTACGTCTTCTACCCGCATCTCGCGAGGCGAATTATGTCCGGTCCCATGTCTGTCGCCTGCCCGCATTGCGGTGCCGGTCTGAAGCTCAAGAATCAAAGTTTCGTCGGCAAGAAGGTGCCTTGCCCGAAGTGCAAGGAGCCGTTCAAAGTCGAGGCTCCGGAAGACGAATTCCTCGACGCCGAGGATGACTACGGCGCGATGGACGAGGCCGAAGAAGAAGAGGAAGAGGCCCGCCCCAAGTCAAAGGGGAAGGGCGGCGGCAAGGGGAAGAAGAAGTCCAAGGGCGGCGGTGGCGGAGCCAAGATCGCCATGATCGTCGGAGGAGTCCTCCTCGGAGTGGGCGTCCTCGGTGGTCTGGTCTACGGGGCGATGTCGCTCATGGGCGGGGCGGGCAACAGTTGGGTCAAGTGGCTGCCGGAAGACACGGATGTCGTGTACCAGATGCGGGTCGCAGACACTCTGAATGCCCCGGTCTTTAAGCCGTTCACGGATGATCCGAACATTCAAAGGTTGATCGAGAGCCCACCCATGCCCGGCGGAGGCGTCAATCCCGCAGCCGACTTCCTCCAAGGGCTTAACCTGAAGGCTAAAGATATCGACACAGTGACCGTGGGGCTGGTCAATGCCATTTCCGCAAACGCAAACGCAGCCGCTCCCGCGATGGGCATGGGAATGCCCGCCGGGCCACAACTGAATACGAAACAGTTCGTGGCGGTCGTTCGACTCAAATCGCCCCTCGACACCACCAAGTTCTCGCAAGCGCCCGCCGATGTCATGGTCAAGGAAGATTACAACGGCAAAGCTGTCTACTCGCTCGCGAAGACGAACGACCCGCATGTCATGGTGTACCCCGTGGATGGAACTACGGTCCTCATCGGAAGTGACGTGGAGTTGAAGGCCGCGATTGACGGCAATGGGAAGGCTCCAGCACATTCGCGATATTCGTTTGCCAACACCTCGTCCAGCATCGTCTATGTGATGGCCCCCAAGGACACCACAAAAATGGCTGCGTTGGGAGTCAATAAGATTCAAATGAAAAATGGTGTCCGAACAGAGACCAGTGATTCTTCGGGGTTGTATGGACTCGCATTTACAGTCAATCTGACCTCGGATGTGGGGGTTCAGATTGATATGTCCATGACTCGTTCCCTGACTGCCGGGACTGTGGCTGACACCCAAAAGTCTCTCGATCAAGCGATAACTTCGTTTCCGCAAATCAAGCAAATGGCATCCGGCGGCATTCCGATGGTCCCCAAAGACCGTATTGACTCTATGTTGACACATGTCGAAACCATGCTGAAAGGGGCCACGGTTTCATCCAGCGGATCGACAGTGCAGATTAAGATGACTCTCTCTGGCCAAGTCGTTGCTGATTTGAAACAGGCTGTCAGTCCTTTCATGCCGCTTCTCGTGGCTCAGATCGAGCAGCAGGCCAAAGCCAGCGGCTCTCGGGCCAAGCCCGCCAACACGATGGGCAACTCCGCCATGGATGTCCTCAACTATCCCCAAGCTGTGATTAGCGGTGGCGAGAACGCCAAGAGCCGGGTTCAGAACAGTGCCGCCCAGCACAACTCCGCGATCGAATCGGCCATGAACGAGAGCCAGGGAGCTGGACAAGGAGCCGCTGCTCCCGCTGCGACCGCCGCCAATCCTGCGGCTATGATGAAGATGCAGCCGGCGAACGCGGGGCAGGGACAAGCTGCGGGACATGCGGCTGCGGGGGCGGCCGCTGATCCGAGTGCCATGATGAAGCAGATGCAGCAGCAAGGGAAGAATGCCGGACAGGCGAATGCCGGGGCCGCCGATCCGAGTGCCATGATGAAGCAGATGCAGCAGCAAGGGAAGAATGCTGGACAGGCGAATGCCGGGGCCGCCGATCCCAACGCCATGATGAAGCAGATGCAGCAACAAGGGAAGAATGCTGGACAGGCGAATGCCGGGGCCGCCGATCCCAACGCCATGATGAAGCAGATGCAGCAACAAGGGGGTCAGGCCCCGGCGGAGGGTGCAGAAGGGGCGGCGGGCGGAGACGCCGCGAAGAAGCCTCCGGTCAAGAGCCGCCGCCGCACCTCCAAGTAATTCGGTCGAGTCGTCCGCCGGGCCATGTGGACCGGCGTACTCAGGGCGGACGATTTCGTCCGCCCTTTGGTTTAGATCACGCCCACAAGCGAGTCTTCCCAATGCTGATCTTCGATGCTCACCTTGATCTCGCCTGGAACGGGGTCGAGTGGAACCGCAACCTGGAACTCCCCTGCTCGAAGATCCGTGAGTTCGAAAAGCACTTTCCAGACATCGTGCCGGGCGATTGCACCGTCTCTTTTCCCGAGATGCACAACGGGCGGATCGGCCTTTGTATTGCCACGCTGCTGCCGCGACTGCACCGGAAACAGAAAGAGCTGACGTTTTATCAATCGCGCGAGGCAGCCCATGCCGTGGCCCTCGGACAACTGGCCTATTACCGGGCTTTGGTTCGCAAAGGAGTGATGGTCGAGATCCCCGACAAGGCGACCTTGAAGCGCGAGTCCGACCGCTGGCAAGCCGCGATCGCCGCCAGCCCGACCGACACCACGAACAACCCACCGATCGGGTTTATTCTTTCGATGGAGGGAGCCCCGCCGATTCAGGAGCCCGCCCAGGTTCAACAGTGGTACGACTGGGGACTCCGCATCGTCGGCCCAGCCCACTATGGGCCGAACGAATACTGTCACGGCACCGGGAGCGTGGGTGGCCTGACTCCCGACGGGCGGGAGTTGCTGAAGGAAATGAACCGCGTCGGGATGCTGCTCGATGCGACGCACTTGGCCGACCAATCGTTCTGGGAGGCTCTCGATCTTTACACGGGGCCAGTCCTGGCCAGCCACCATAACTGCCGGGCGCTCGTCCCCGGCGACCGCCAATTGACTGACGAGCAGCTCAAAGCCCTCATCGCGCGGGGAGCTGTCATTGGGGCTGCGTTCGATAACTGGATGATTGTCCCCGGGTTCAAGAAGTACGTCACGCCTCCGGATGATGTGCCGTTGTCCAAGATCGTCGATCACATCGACCACATCTGCCAACTCGCTGGCAACGCGAACCACTGCGGGATCGGTACAGACCTCGACGGCGGCTATGGCCGCGAACAGTCCCCGGGCGACCTCGATACGATCGCTGATGTCATCAAGATGCGAACGACCTTCGAAGCGCGGGGCTATTCAAACGATGACATTGAGAAAATCTTCCATCGGAACTTCGTGGAGTTCTTCTTCCGCGCGTGGTAGTCGCCGATTGTCACTCGCCATCGTTTGAATGAGATAGGAAGTCCGACTTCGAACGTCAGCGAGCGGGGGCCGGTGAGTCCTCCGTGTCAAACGGGGCGTGGTCCGACTGCCCCGGTTTCAGTATCGGCGTTTTTCCAAAATCGCTGGGGCGACGCGACGACGCTGGAGGAGGGATCGAACAAGAGCCAGCTCGTCTGGAATGGGTCTTTTCCCATTCGAGCGTCGGTGGACTCGGCATGCGTCGCACCGGCGTTTTCGGAGAAATCGCCGACCATCTCACAGACTGACAACCTCGGTGCGATCAGCGACGAAGGAATGCTACTTCTTGGCACTCTCCAACAGAAATCGCATCAGATCGCGAGAGTCGGATTCATTGAGCAGCTCCCCAAAGTTGGCGGGCATGAGCGAGATGTGGGAGATTGTTTGCGACTCGATCTCGTTCTTAGTCAGTGAGAACTCTTTACCCAATCGATCGGCGAAGAAGAACGTCTCTCCTTCCGTCCGCCGAGGAAGCCCGAGCAGAACCAACCCCTCGGTGGTCACAATCGTGGCCGATCGAAACGCTCCATCCACGTTGCGATTCGGGGCGAGAACATCCTCCAGCAACCGGTCGAGGCCACGGATACCGATGCCGTCGAGCTGCGGCCCGATCTTCTGCCCTTCGCCGCGCATCTGGTGGCAGGCGATGCAGTGCTTCTTGAACAGTTCCAACCCCTTGGCGGAGTTCCCCCCGTTCGAGATGCAGTCGGCCTTCCGCGCTGCGAGCAGCTTGGCGGTCGTCTCGTCTTCCGAAGGCAAGTCCTTTGTCAGTTGCTCCACCGCCGTGTTGAGTTCGGCACTGTTGAGGGCGGCCAGCCGCTGGGCGATCTCGGGACGACGGAGGAGTTGGGCGGAGACGATCCCGCGACGGATGAAGTCGATCAGCAGCGCAGCGCTCATCGGTCGCTGGCTGAGCTGTGCAGCCATGCTGGCTTGGCTTTGTTGCGGTGCCGATTGCAGAATGGTTTTGAGATCATCCGTCAATTCGGGGTAAGCCTTTTTGTCCGCCTGAGTCTCGGACAAGCATTGGAAAATCCTCACCCGTTGTTCGGGGGTCCAGAGATTGCTGGCCACCGCCGATGCCAGGATCGTCTCCATGGGATCGGCGTTTCCCGTCACCATCGCGACACTAGCCCGCGTCCGAGTGGAGAGGCTCGCCTGGGAATCGCGGATCACATCGGAGAGCAGATTCGCAGCTTCGGCGATCTGATAGCGCCGAACGAGCTGCGCGATTGCCGCAAAGGAGTGCTTGCTGTCGCGGGGGTTGAGCCCTTCGATCGAGAACCGGCCAACCGCCAGCCAGGCGAAGGCGGCTCGGTCGTCGCCATCGGTCACTTCGACGTAGCCCCGGCGTCCGGCGAACTCCTTCAAGTCCCACTCAACCCGCTGGGCCAAGTCGTTCCTCGGCGGCAGCGCCTCCTGGAGCACTTCATGGGTGACCGCATCGCGCAGCCGCACCACATTGTTTGGCAAGTTAGGCTTGTCGGGATGGTCGTTGTGACCGGCGATCCAGAAGCTGAGCGTGGGTGGTAAGTCGAAGGCATCGGACTGGAAGACGCCGGTCTTCTGCTCGCCGCGAATAATACTGTTGAAGAAGGGGCTCGCTTCGTTGCCATCCGCCGAGGCCCGGGTCTGTGGCACGAAGACCTCTTCGGTATCGAGCGTCACTCCACCGAGCGGCCGCGCGAGCCAACCGAGTTGATCGCGCGGGAGCGTCTTCAATGCCGCCACGCACACATCGGCGACCCACTGCCGCATCACATCCGGAGGCTCGATCCCGCGCGTTCGCAGTCCCTCATCGATCGCGGACAACTCGGTCAGCGAATCGAGGGGATTCTTCTGAGAGTGCTGGCGAAGGTTCGCAATCCATCCGGCGAGCTTCGGTTCGGCCAGCCGCTGTGCGATGAAGGTAGCGATCTTCAACCGCTCGGTGTCGCTCGCGAGCGAGGTCGTATCGAGCGCGATGAGCAGCTCCGCTCCAGCGTCACTGCCGGTCGCCATGATAATGGGAAGGAACTCCGATGGGTGGGCCATCACGAGGTCCGCGACTGCGGGTTCCTTGGCGATCTCCAGGACCGCCAGATGATCCCGCAAGGCGATGCGGACCGTGTGAACGAGTTGAGTGTCCTTCGGATCGGCGGACTGCCAAGCCTTCCAGAGTGGATCGACAAATGCCGTGTTCGGGTGGCGACCGGCGGCGTCAGCAGCTGCGCGGCGAACCATGGCATGTTCGTCATTCAAAAGTTTCGCAATCACTTTGGTGTCATCTGCCATCCATTCGCGACGCTCCGCAAGGCACCGTGCGACGTGAGTTCTTGTGAGGACTTCACTGTTCTCTGCGTAAGACATGAGTGAACCAGGGGCATTGAGCCGTTCACCAAGCCACATATGGGCGATTTCGAGGTACTCTTTCTTCTGACCAATCGATGACCTAGCATTCAATACGATCTTCAATCGCCCATGCCGAAGTCTATCAAATGCATCTTTGTACTGACTTGCACGATCGACGTATTCGTTGATTGCCAGTGTTCGAACCGTAATGTTGGGACTGGCCATGGCCTCCACGAGGTCTTCTTGGGACGCCGTTCGCAAGTTCACCGACTGGGGCGGTGTGGCTCCCTCGCCGGTGTAAACAATCCGCCAGACGCGGCCCTTGTTCCGGGTGCGGCGGGGGTTATCGAGGGGCACCTCGTAATGCCCAATGACCGCGTTGTAGAAGTCGGCCACATACAGTGCCCCATCTGGACCGAGTTTCACATCGACCGGGCGGAACCACCCATCATCGCAAGTGATGAAGTCGGGCTGGCTGTTGACGAGCAGTGTCGAGCCGTGCGTGTCGAGCTTGTCACGGTGGACCTGCCCGTTGACCGGGTTGCACAGATAGAGGCACTCCTGAAACTCCTGGGGAAACTGAGGGGCCTGATACCACGCGACGCCGCAGATGCCGGTCGAGCCGTGGCTGTGGTCGATCATGTCGGGTCCGAAACCCAGGCCATCGTGCGGTTTGCCAAAGCTACTGTAGTACGCCCCTCGAACCAGCATCGTCAGCGGCATCGAGTGACAATCCGCCGTGAAGGCATTCCCCCAGTGATCGAAACAGAGGCCAAACGGGTTCACCTGGCCCCAGGTGAACTGCTCGATCGCGGAGCCATCGGCCTTGAAGCGAAAGGTGTTCCCCGAGTTCAGCGTCAGCGACTGGTTATTGCGGCCTGTGATATTCGAGGTATTCCGAAACCCATGCGTGGCATAGACCCACCCATCGACCCACCGCGTGAACGACGACGCCATGCCATGCGTGTCGACATTCCCAATTTTCCCGTACAAGACTTCCTGGTCCTCTGAGACTCCATCCTCATCGCGGTCATAATATCGCGTGATGTTCGGGATGCTAAAGACGATCGCTCCGTCACGCGTGGGCACATTCCCCGTCGGGATATTCAGCCCGCCAACAAAGATGCTGACCTTGGTCGGCTTGCCGTCGAGGCCGATCCCCTCGACCACAGTCAGCCGGTCCCGCGCGGGCCCTTTTCCCGCCGTCCCGAATCGCTCCTCGCGCGGCTCGACGCCGTCCCCTTCGACGGGGTACGGGTACTCAATCGAACTCGTAATGTAGAGCCGACCGGCTGCGTCGAAGTTCAGATTGATCGGCTGCCCGATGTCGGGGTCAGCCACGACGAGTTGGATTTCGAACCCCGGCGGCAAGTGAAATAGCGCCCGTTGCTGCTCAGGGGTGAGTGGATCGGTTTCGACGACCAGCGGAGTGGCCCGAGCGACCGTCGCCATGCAGACGAGCCCCGCTGCGAAGGCGTAGACGAAGAATCGATGCACTGGCACACTCCCACGAATGAAGCTCACTTGAGACCACGATGAAAGCCTAGCATTTCGTTGGGAAAGGGTCGACCGAGGCGTTCCGCTCTCCTGCGAAGCGGCGGTCCGCTACAATCTCCGATGCATGTCGAGCGAGTGCGGGGGTCGTCTTGACGATCTCCCTCACCCCCAGCCCCTCTCCCAGGGTAGAGGGGAGCCGGAACGAACACGCTCACCACTCACCACTCACCACTCACCACTCACCTGCCTTCCCATGCCGCACAACGGAAAACTGTTCATCGAAACCGTCGGCTGCCAGATGAACGTGCTCGATAGCGAGCTCGTTGTGGCCGCTCTGCGGAATCAGGGGTACACCCTTACCGATCAGATCGGCGAGGCGGACACGGTGTTGTTCAACACCTGCTCGGTCCGCGAGCATGCTGAGCAGAAGATTTACTCGTCGCTGGGTCGGATCAAATACTCCAAGCGAAACCGGCCCGAGCAGGTGATTGGCGTCATCGGCTGCATGGCGCAGAAGGACCAGGAGAAAATTTTCCAGCGGGCCCCGCATGTCGACATCATCGTCGGCACTGGCCAGCTCGGTGAGATCCCGCGACTGGTCGACGAGGCCCGGGCGACTCGCAAGAAGACAGTCGCCGTGAGCCTCGACCGCAAGGAGGGCTCGCGCTCCGAAGTGGCCCAGTCGTTCGAGAGCTACGACCCGCTCCGCGATCCCGAGATGCGCCCCAGCCCGTGGCAGGCGTACACACGAATCATGTTCGGCTGCGACAAGTTCTGCACCTATTGCGTCGTGCCAATGACCCGCGGCCCGGAGCAGTCGCGCCCCGTCGCTGACATCAAGCGCGAGGTTGAATCGCTCGCCAATCAAGGGGTTCGCGAAGTCACCCTCCTCGGGCAGACCGTCAACAGCTACAAGCACACTGCCGATGGCAAGCTGTCACGGATGGCCGATTTGCTTGCGGCGATCCACGACACGCCGGGGATCCAGCGGATCAAGTTCGTGACGAACTTCCCCAAGGACATGGGGGATGATCTGTTGCAAGCCATGCGCGACCTGCCGAAGGTGTCGCGCTATCTGCATGTGCCGCTCCAGCACGGCGACAATGAAGTCCTCAAGCGGATGAAGCGCGGGTACACCGTCGAAGAGTACCGCGACATGATGCACCGCATCTGGGCCACGCTTCCCGATTGCTCGGTGTCGAGCGACTTCATCGTCGGCTTCTGCGGCGAGACCGAGGAGCAGTTCCAGACCTGCTGCGATGCGGTCCGCGAGTTCCGCTTCAAGAACAGCTTCATCTTCAAATACAGCGCCCGCCCCGGTACCAAAGCCGATGATCTTTGGAAGGACGACATCCCCGAGGATGTGAAACGCCGCCGCAACAATGAGCTGCTGGCGATCCAGACGGCGATCTGCGAAGAGACCAACGCCGAGTTCATCGGCCGCCGTGTCGAAGTCCTGGTGGAAGGCCCCAGCAAGTGGGCCGCGAAGGCCACTCGCAACGATGGGCGAGCAGCCGAGGATGCGAATCTGGCGTACCCGATGCCGGGAGTAGTGGAAAGCGGCCTAGGGCCTAGGGCTGAGGGCCTAGGGCCAGAGGGCGAGCAGGATCATTCGCATGACCACGACCACGACCACGACCACTTCAGTTCCTGTAATACGGACCTCGTGCAAATCGACAGCCTCTCCACGCCATCCTCTACTCTGGCCCTAGGCCCTCGGCCCTCGCCCCTAGGCCCCTCCCCTCCCTCTGCCGGCCCGATCCAGCTCGTGGGTCGCACGACCTGCGACCGGATCGTCGTCTTCGAAGGCAACCCCCGTCTGGCGGGGACTTTCGCAAAGATCGAAGTCACCGATTGCACCCAGACGACGCTCCTCGGCGAGATCGTGACCCAGGCCGTCCAACACGGGGCATTTCTGGGACTGCCAATTCTGGTGTGATGTCGTGGGACGGGCACTTGCCCGTCCGTAGGCCGGGCTTTCCAGCCCGACCATTTCGGAAGAATACTAAATGAAGAATACTAAAGGTGTCAGGAACCGTTTCTGCTGTTCAGCGAGGAAGAATACTAAAGGTGGAAAGGTAAAAAGGGGAAGGTAAAAAGGCAAAAAGGAAAGGCAAAAATGGTCAGGGCTCTTTTCCGAGCTTATGTCAGCCGAGATGCCGATCTCTTCGCGGACTGGGATCGACTGGCTGCGAATTTGCAGGCCAACCTGGACCTGCTCGATAGCGAACGGGACGCGCGCACGCCGCAGCCGAGATTCGGGCTCTTAAGGCGCGGGCGGTGGCCGATTTTATGATGAGTTGGGCCAAGGCCATTCTGGGTCGGGCGTTGACGGAAGTCAAGCTCGCGCTGGGAGGGAACGATAAAGGGGGAACGATAAAGGGGGAACGATAAAGGGGTCAGGGGAACGATAAAGGGGTCAGGAACCGTTTATGCCGTTCAGCATGGGCGGGGTATGATACGACGGTCAATGGGTTGTTGACGACCTACCTGCAAGATGAGGCTCAGGCGGAGGCGGACCGCGAGTATGCTTACAACGCGGCCTATGTTGCGTGGGCCAATTTGGCGGGTTGGCGTGGGTTAATTTGATGATGCGGTGGCTGCTGCGCGAGGGACGCAGACGCTAGATGATGCGGGGTCGGCGAAGGATTTTTGGACGGCTGTGAATCTCGCTTGGAAGACGGCTGACATTGATGATGCGGTTTCGAGCAAGGACTACGACGATGCCCTCGCCGATTTGACGCAGGCATTTTACAACGAAATCCTGGCCCCGTGGGTCGTGATGGCCGATGCGTGTTCGAACGCTTCCGCAGCCTTGCGAGTCGCCAACGCAAATGCCAAAGCTTCGGCGGTGGGTCGCTGGGCCGCCATCGCCAACACGCCGGGAGCCGCGTACGAAGCTGCGCTCGAGGCGGCCTTTGCAGCCGATGTGGGCCGCTTGGAGCCCGAGTCAGCGAGATTGGCGAATGGGTCACGAACTTCAACAGCCGGTTGGAAACGATCGCGAGTCGCGTTCGCGAAACCTTTCCTGGCGGCTGTCAGATCTTCATCGCCAACATTTATGACCCTACGGACGGATCGGGTGACATTGAGCATGCCGGGCTGCCAGCCTGGCCCGAAGGAGTGCCGGTTGTGGCGGCCTACAACGAAGTGCTGGCCCAGTTTGCGGACCGCCATCCCGATGTGACGCTGATCGATATGCGGTCGGAGTTCCTCGGCCATGGAATCCACTGCACGCAGTTCTGGCACGCGCACTATCGCGCGGACGATCCGCACTACTGGTATTGGGATAATCTGGAAGACCCCAACGACCGAGGGTACGATGCGATTCGGCGATTGTATCTGATCGCCATCGAGGCAGACGTTCGTCGCCAACTCTGACTGCGGGTTAAGGTGGTCGTGCTAACCGGAATTCCGTCACTCGTCCGACATCGCCTGTCGGATGTCATCGACCGAAAGGGTGCCGCGTTGGGATCGACAGATTCGCAGCACACGCACAATATCCCGATCAATGAGGAACACAACGCGGTAAACACTCGGTCGCTTCCCGAATAAGAAGTCGCGGAGGTCAACCTTCATCCGACAACTCTCGCGAGACAAGCTGCATCGTTCCGGGCGTTCGCTGAGCGTCGCAATCGCAGCCTCGAATCTCACCATCCAACGGATGGCATCCGGCACGGAGTTCTGCGCCGCAAACTGGTAGTAGCCCCAGAGATCGCGTTTCGCTTCTCGACTCAACTCAATGCGAAAGGTCATTCCTGGATGCCGCCCGGACCCGCTTCACGGACCTGCCGAAATGCATCGGCCAGCGGGGTTCCCGGCTCCCCTCGCCGCCATCCGTCGACAGCTTTCTGGATCGCGACGTAGTCGTCATCGACATCTTCCAGTGCCTGTAAGGCCGACCGAAGAACCTCGTCATCCGATCGGTAACGACCGCTGGCAATCTGCCGGGCGACCATCTCTTCAACATCGCGAGGAACAACGATGGACATCTTTCTCTCCGACATGTGGTAGGCTGTATTCTACCTCGTGATTCCCCAAGGTTGAACCCGGATTCGTGAATGTTTCACGCGGAGGCGAGAAGGACTCTGGTGGCTCGTTTCTTTCGAGGCTTCACGCCTAAGCGCGAGGCACTTTGTCCATAACGCTGGCTGTGACAAGGCAATGTGGTGGACTTCATCCGCTGCCGACATTCCTGATGCAGACGCGGCGAGTTACCCATTCCCCAGTAGCGATTGCAGGTTCCTCACTCGGCGGGGCAGGGATTCCAGGAATGCCGCGGTTCCCTCGAGGGGTGTGAATGTGACCGGCACGTTTCGTGATTCACCCCGAAGATGAATCGCAATCTGGCCCGCCTTCGGGCCGACACAAACTTCTATCCAGCGAATCATCTCCCACCACAATCGGACATGGCGGGGCGTTATGTTCATGATGGCCCGCATGAAGCGGACTGCATGGATCGTGGCATGAATTCCCAAAATCACCGTCATGGCCATATTGTTCGGCACTGCTGAACCTGCCACGAACACGATCGTCGCCAGGCCAGACCCGATTCCATCCGCCCAGGGAATCGGCAAGTAGTCGAGTTCCAGGCTGGCTTCGGTCATCTCGTAACGCCCAGAACCCGTAGCGCATAACACGGGATTCAATCGGCTCCCGATGACGGACTGCCAATAGCGAAAATCACCCTGGATCGGGTCTTCGAGACATTCCGGACTGACTTGATGAAGAGGCTCCAAACCGGCTCCTTATCGCGGGTGGTCATTGATGGTTGCGGGCACCGGATTTTTCAATCCATTGTTTGGGAGTCAGGGCGAATGAGTTGAGTTCCGCCTGGATTCTAATCCCTTCGATATCCTCAAGTCGGGAACCTCTCTCGTCGCCACCGACTAAAGATCCGCATCGTTCGCCGGGTACTCCACACTCACCAAAAACAGCCCCCTCGCGGGGCAGGTATCCCCGGCGATGGCGCGTTTCTGGGCTGCCAGAATACGGACCACATCGTCCGGGGTCCAGGTGCCGCGACCGACGTTGACGAGCGTTCCGGTAATCGTTCGGACCATTTTATAGAGAAACCCATCCGCCTCGATCTCGATCACCACCATATCGAGCGGACGGTCAACGGGGTCGTGGAACGCTAGCCCCTCGAACAGTAGTCCCGGGCCCGTTCGAAAGATGCGCAGCTCGCGGACCGTGCGCACGCTGGTCATCTTGTTATTCGGCCAGTTGGTTTCGAAGCTGCGAAAGTCGTGGGTTCCGAGAAGTCGATCGGCTGCGGCTTGCATGGCGTCGACATCGAGGGGGAGCGTGACGCGCCACGAGTGTCGGCGTAACAGCAGGTTCTCGACGCGATGATTATAGATCAGGTAGCGATAGCGTTTTCCGATCGCTGAATAGGTGGCGTGGAAGCGGGGCGGGGCCTCGACGACCTCGCGAATAATGAGGTCTTCGGGGAGTCGCAACTGCAAGGCTGGGCGCCACTTTTCGGCGGGGATGCGGCTTTTGGTTTCCAGGCTCACCACCTGCCCCAGGGCATGGACACCGGAATCGGTTCGCCCGGCACAGAGCAGCCTTGGCTCCTCGCCGGTCATTTCGCGAATCGCAGTGGTGAGGGTCTCTTCGACCGTGCGGTAACGCGGCTGAGCTTGCCAGCCATGGAAGTCAGTGCCATCGTAGGCGAGGGTCAGTCGCAGATTCATGAAAGCGTATGGGTTCGCCAATGCCAACAACCGCTTCTGGCCTCACCATGTGCCACGAACTCTGAACGGTCCGTCCAGAGTTGTGTGGCCAAGGGATCCAGAAACGGTTGCCACAACCGATCGCCTCGAAGCGACCGGGAACCGACCGAAGGGGCTACTTCTTCCCCTTCTTCTTGTCCTTTTCTTTGTCTTTGTCGTCGTCAGCGACCTTTTTCTTCTTCTTGCCGACGGTCGGCTTGATGACGCGCAGCTTGGGAAGGCCGAAAGGACTGGTTTCGTCCTTCCACGTTTCGGCTTCCTTCATCTTGACAATGCGCTCATCGCGGGTCAGGACATTCCGCGTCCGGGCCAAACGACTGCCACCCCTCAGGCTCTTATCGATGCTCACGACAACCGCTCCCACCCAGGCCGGGCCGAACTGGCCGCAGCGCAAACTGTTTCAGCATCAGAAGATCGGAACAGGCAATCCTTGCTGCCCCGAGGTCTCTCCCGACACCCGAACTGACCGAAGCGGAAAAGCTTAGCAGACCCGAGCGAATCGTTCAACTTAAGGCTGTAAAAGGTGAAGGCATCACCCGAGGCGATCGTCGCCAAGAGTCTCTCTTCCGCCCAAAGGGGCCGCCACAAACCAGCCTGGGGCAGAGCGACCAACGGAAGCGCCGCCCCAGGTTGCTGTGTTCAAACACTCTCAGCCCTGCAGAGGGCGAAACAGGGCTTGGGGATGCTATTGTGTCGCCCTTTCAGGGCTTGGCCGATCATCCGGACTCGGTTCCCAGGGCGTTGCCCTAGGCTGGTTTCTCGGTGCCCTTTCAGGGCGGAAGAACGGAGCATTCATGTCAAGGGTAGTAGGTAGAGTGGCTCGCACTCTGGCATTGGTGATGTCTGACTTCCGCAGAGGAGGGCTATCAATCAGCCGTTAGCGATCAGCATTCAGCGTGTGTGCATCCGAAAAGTCGGCAGCCAGACTCTCTGCCCCCTCTCCCCATTGGTGACGTGACTTTCTGTAAGAACATGGCTGTGGGGAGAGGGGGCAGAACTTGGCGGCTGCCTACTTTGTGATGCACACACGCATTCAGCCAGCAGATGCCTGCCCGGAGTGAAACAGTGCGTTGCCGTGGTAAAAGGCGGCGATCTCTCCGATCTCAAGATTCTCCAGACTTTCCTGGTCATCTCTCCGACTTGGCCGCGACTACTTGTTAGAAACCCTGGAATGCTTCGAGGTGAAACAGATCGCCAATGACTGACGACCAACGACCCGACTGGGACCGGATTGTGGAACTCCACGCCAAGCGAGTCTTTCGCGTGGCGTACCGCATCCTCGGTTCGATTCAAGATGCCGAAGACACCTCGCAGGATGTCTTCGAGGAAGCCTTCCGGCTGCACCGGACCGGGCCGATCCAAAGTTGGACCGGGCTCCTGGTGCGGCTGGCGACGCTGCGATCGATCGACCGGCTCAGGAAACGGCGGAGGCATCTCGAAGTTCGAGAGAGCGATCGCGTTACCGCGATCGAGCCCTTCGATCAAATGGCCGCGGACGAACTGGCCCAGTGGTTGCGATCGGCGATGACCGAACTGCCCGATCAACAGGCGGCAGTCTTTGTGATGTTTCACTTCGAGCAGCTTTCGCGGGACGAGATTTCCGCCGCACTCGGGGCTTCTCCCGATGCTGTCTCCACGGCCCTCTACAAGGCCCGGCAGCGTCTGGTCACTCAACTGACTCTCTTCCAATCCAGAGGTGCAAAATGACCGAGGAACACGAATTCCAGCATCCTGACAAGCTGCCAGTCCCGCTCGATGCGGCTGTGCAGTCGACCCTCGCGGAACCGCTGCTCGATGAGGCGATCGAGCGTGTGAAGGCCCGGGCCAAGGCGCTCACTCACACTTCATCACCGCCCCCCCTGCCCCACTCTGGTCCGGCCCGCAGCCCCATTTCGCGATTCATTCGCTGGGGCGTCGGACTGGCTGCGACGGTGGTGGCGCTGGTCGGTGGGTTTTCCGTCTTGATGCACCAATCTTCGTCGGTCCTCTTTGCCGAGGTCGTCGAGCGCGTCAAGGCGGCCAACACGGTTCGCTTTCACATGACGACCCGCTTCGGTCAACAGCCAGAGCAGAAGGGCCAGTGGTACCTCGATGGGAAGCAAGTCCGAGTGGAACACTTCGACGGTCAGTCGGTCTTGGTCCTGAGTGCTCAGTCGATGCACTTTGACCATGTCAAGAAGCGAGCGGAGCCGCTTCTCCATCCGGAACGGATTCCCGAGAACGTCAACCTGATCGATCAGCTGCGGCAGGCCGCCACCGGGGATGTGGAAGCGATTGGCGAGGAGCAACTGGGAGGCCTTTCGACACGGGTCTACCGCGTTCCAAAGGTCAACGTGCTGGGGATCACGGGAGCGTCCGAGATGCTCGTCTGGGTCGACACGAAGACCGAACTTCCGGCGAAGATCGTGATCCGCGACACCGATCCCAAACATCCCACCGAGTTCCTGGCCGACGAATTCGTCTGGAACGAGGTGCTCGACCCGAAGCTCTTCTCCCTGGAGATTCCGGCGGGCTACGAACTGCTGAAGCAAGCGGCCCCGCCCACTGACAAAGCCCCGGCTGTGGCGGACCAGAACGCTCTGGCGTTCGAAAACGGGATTCTCAAGGACCGTGTCCCGGTTCAAATCGTCTGGCAACCGGGCGGGGAACGTCTGACCGCCATCATGCAAGATCCAGAAACGGCCCGCACTCACCAGAATCAATTGCGGCAGTGGGACGTGAAGACGGGGAGCATGGTCTGGTCGCAAGATATCGCCGGATCCCGGGAGTTTGCTCTCTCTCGTGATGGTCAGAAGCTCGTCACCGTGATCGGCTATGAAGTCCAACTACGAGATGCCGCAACTGGGAAAGTCACCCAAACCTGGGCCAGCCAAGAGCGACTGGGCCCTCTGGCCTTCTCACCCGATGGAAAAACTCTGATCGCTGGGATCATGGAGTGGGGCCAGTTCGGCGGTCGGGGCGGCAAGGAATCGGGAGGCATCGAATTCTGGGACGTGGAACATGGCACCCTGATGCGTACCGTGACGGATGATCAGCCGACAACGTTCCTCGAATACTCTCCCGATGGTCAGTCGATCGCAACTTCTCCCAATGCGGGACCGATTAAGCTCTGGGAAGCGGGGACCGGCAAACTGGTCCGCATCGTCCCCGGGCTGGGATGTGCGAGCTTCTCGCCCGATGGGGAGACGATCGCCTGTGTCGCCGGGGCCACGCCGTCTGCCGAGAAAGTCGGAGTCGTCGACATCTACCGCATCAAGGACGGGACGAAGCTGAAGTCGCTGTCGAGTCCCGCTGGAACCACCACCAGCTACCAGTTGCATGTGGCCTACTCCCCCGATGGCCGGTTCGTGACCGCCTCCGACTGGAATGGAACGGTTACAGTCTGGAATGTCGACAGTGGGGAGCAAGTCCTCACCTTCGATGAAGGGCCTGGTGTCCACTCTGCGGTCTTCTCACCCGACGCGAAGTCACTGGCGACGGGATGTGAGAACCAGACACTGCGGCTGAAGAGGCTGCCGTAGTCAGGACGGCCCGATGCCGCGATTAAAGCCTCCCGCATGAAAGTGCGGGAGGCTTTGGCGTTTGGGAGATGGAATCACCGATTCTATTTTTCGCGCGGGCTGGAATGATGTCTTTTTCCGGCTCTCTGGTGGGGGGAGCCGGAGGGTGCTGGCTGACTGCTGAAGGCTCAGGGAAAGCACTGAAGACCAGCTCTGAATATGCCCTAACTAATACCAGACCGTCGCCAGTTTCCGCCGGTAGGTCGTCGTCACCAGCACATCGGTCATCGTGGCCAGGATGCGGATCATCACATCTTTCGCCTGATCGCGGACGGGGCCGACGCCGTCTTCAATTACTTCCAGACACGTATCGAGGGCCTCGGTGTTGCGACCGACGCTGGCCAGCGATTCGGCCAGGTGAACTCGCAGCGTGTAATCTTTCGGGTTGGCCAGCGCAGCCTGGCGGGCCTCATCGACCGAGCCGGACTCGGCTGCGGCCCTGTGGAGTTCGATGCGGGCCTTGACAGCTTCCGCTTCCGGTTCGAGGAAGCCTCGCTTTTCGAGGTCGGCAATGATCGTCGCCGCCTCTTCGAACTTCTCGTTCTGGCAGAGGACCCGCGCCAGGCCGACGCGGGCGAATTCATGCTGCGGATCGAGATCGAGAGCCTGACGGTACTTGGTTTCCGCTTCACCAGAGGCCGTCGCCTCGCGATCGAGGGCCTCGCCAATTAGACGTTCGAGCGGCGACGGAAGATGCTTCTCGATCCAAGCACGGACTTGCGGCTCGGGTATGGCTCCCTGAAACCCATCCGCGATTTGGCCCATCTTCACAACGACAACCAGCGGGATGCTGCTGACGCCGAACGCAGTGGCCAGATCCGGATGCTGATCGGTATTGACCTTGGCCAGGATGAACTGCCCGGCGGACTCCTGCACCAGCATTTCCAGGATCGGAGTCAACATCCGACAGGGAGCACATCCCGGAGACCAGAAGTCGACGACGATCGGCACCGTCATCGACCGTTCGAGAACATCCTGTTCAAAGTTCTCCGGCGTCGGTTCGATGATCCAGGGAGAAACGGTCGCCATCGGGAGAGCCTGAAGGGGGGCAAGGGGGAGGGGGACTGGGCAGCAGTCGTCGACCCGTAGAGTCTCACGAGTTCCGTCGCCGACCGCCAGCAACTTGACGCGTGCTGCTACGTGAGGCGGGAAAGCTGACCAGTCGCCTGATTCAGAATCGAGTCGAAAAGTCACCCTGATGTACTGTTCTACTCGCGTCAAACATGTACGCCCGCTGTGCAAACTTTTGATTGTCGCGAACCCTCTTTACCCCAACGGGGTTGCAGGGGATAGCCCAGGGTCGCGACCACCGGGAGCGCACGGAGCGCACCCTGGGAATTCATCGCCCGCCCGAATCAACCCTGAAGGGGTGGTCCACTGGCTCGCCCAGCGTAGAACCCCTTCAGGGTTCGTCCTCCGGCAGCACTTTGCCCCGGGGTAGGCTCCCGCTGGTCGCCAACCCTGGGCGATCCCCTGCAACCCCGTTGGGGTCCAAAGTGGTCTCTTGATCTGCCTTCTGGCTGATGGCTGACTGCTTCCCCTTCGGTTGCGGCTACGCCGCGCTGGGATGTCGAGCATCTCGCCGTGGTCCGGCGGCATTGTCGCACAGTGCCTGCCGAGTCAGTAGACTGACTGGCATCACGGGAGTTGCTCCTGCGACGTGAAACTATGCTTGGAGAATTCTGATGAACCTGCTGACCCGGCTGATGTTGATAGTCTTAATTTGCGTCGGAAGTGGATCAGCGGAGGATGAGTTCTCACAGCCCGGCTTGACCATCGGCTCCCGCGCTCCGGCGATCGATGTAAAACATTGGGTGAATCAGGAGCCGAACAAGCTCCTGCCCGTGACGAAGTTCGAGCCGGGGCAGGTCTATGTGATCGAGTTCTGGGCGACTTGGTGTGGACCGTGCATCGGCAGCATGCCCCACTTGGCTGAAATTCAGGCGAGGTTTCGCGACCAGGGGGTGCGGATCATCAGTATCAGCGACGAGGATGTGGAGACCGTCACGGAGTTCTTGAAACTCTCAGTCCCCGTCAAGGAGGGGGCTCCGGAGCAGACCTATGGCGAATTGACGAATGTCTATTCGCTGACGACCGACCCCGACCAGTCTGTGTACCAGGATTATAAGGAAGCTGCCGGACAGCGCGGGATTCCCTGTGCGTTTCTGGTGGGGAAGACCGGCGAGATCGAGTGGATCGGACATCCCATGGACAGCTTGGATGACGCCATTGCTAAGGTTCTGGAGGGGACTTGGGACCGAGCGAAGTTTCAGGCGGAATTCTCGATCTGGCAGACTTGGGGCTGGTTCAGTACTCGGGTGAATCAGCTCGTCCAAAAAGGTGACTACGCCGCCGCGCGGGCGTTGCATGCCAAGGAGAAGTCGCTGCTGACCGAACAGTTTCGCGAGCTGCCAGTGTTGTTGGAACAACTGAATGGATTCGAGGCGGTCCTGGAGAATGACATCCTGATGACTCCAGCCGTCCGGGAATTCAAGGCGGGCCACTTCGAGAAGTGTGCCGACGAGTTGGAGCGGGCTGCCCTTCAGGCCAATCCGAAGCAGAAGCGATTGCTGCACCACCTCTGGTTTAACGTGCTGATGAAACTTCAGCGACACGACCGGGCGGTGGAGATCCTGACCACGACCTCCGCTGCCGTGGAGGCCACCGACCTCTTGCACATCAACATCCTCAACGGCATGTGCTGGAGGGTTTACGAAGAGTCGAACAAGGCGGACGCCGCGCTCCCGGCACCGTTAATGGCCGCGGCTCTGGCTGGGGCGGAACATTGCGTAACGCTCAATCCCGAGGACAACCCGATCCTCGACACGCTGGCCCATCTCGCGGGAGCCACGGGCGACCTCGACCGGGCTGTCGAACTCGAAACAAAAGCTTGGGAACGCGAGACGGATGAGGAACTCAAGAACGGCTTTCGGCGCGCACTGGACGCTCTCAAGGCCAAGCAGGCTGCCGCGAAGAAATTGAATACAACTCAAACCCCAGACGCACCGTGATCATGCGAGATTCACGGGACGACCACTTCGGCAGGCGGGCGACAATAGTCTCCCCGTAAGACGGCCTTTCCAGGCTGACCTTTCTACACATCGTGTTCCTGCCTCCGAATCCCCGTAAGAATGGCCACGGAAGCTGGATTTCAACGCAAAGACGCGAAGGCGCAGAGTCGCCAAGGAAGAGGCCAGCATGATCCCGGGGTTGCTTCACAGGCAGGAATCTCGTGAAGACCGAGGCTTTGCAGGGATGGCTTTATTCTCGTCCCTTCCCGGAGTGATGTCAGAATCTCACAGCCCCTTTTCGAAACGGGTGGTCGATAAAGCCCGGGTCAGGAAATGCGAGACGCTTGCGTAACGGGTGGCCTGGAACATCTACGATCGGTCCGGTATTCCGCTCTCATCTGATACCCTACCCCCTCCCTTGGCACTCAACTCTGGACTCCCCCATGCGTCACGATGGTCGTTCTCCGTCCCAGCTTCGTCCGATTCATGTCGAGCGCCCCTTTCATGGGGCGGCCCCGGGGCGAGTGTTGATTCAGGCTGGGCGGACCACGGTTCTCTGCTCCGCCAGCATTGATGAGGAAGTACCGCCCTGGAAGAAACGCGATCCCAGCCCCACCGGATGGGTCA
>JAYSVZ010000137.1:0-7231 GCA_043718305.1 Planctomycetota bacterium
TTCACGAGGCGGCCTTCGGCGAGCATGTAGATGCTGTTCTTGGTCGGGAAGGTGTACTTGTCGACCTGCGGCTTGATGTTCAGCCGCTTCACGTCGGTGCGATTGTTGAGCTTGTCGATCTGGATTTCGTTGTCGAAGTGGCCGATGTTGCAGACGATCGCCTGGTCCTTCATCTTCTCCATGTGTTCCACGCAGATGATGTCCTTGTTCCCGGTCGTGGTCACATAGACATCGCCCCAGCCGAGCGTGTCTTCGAGTGGCAGGACGCGGTAGCCTTCCATCGCGGCCTGGAGCGCACAGATTGGGTCGATTTCGGTCACGACCACTTGGGCTCCCTGGCCGCGCAGTGCCTGAGCACAGCCCTTACCCACATCGCCGTAGCCGCAGACGACGGCCACCTTGCCCGAGAGCATCACGTCCATCGCGCGGAAGATGCCATCCGTCAGCGAGTGCCGGCAGCCGTACAGGTTGTCGAACTTCGACTTCGTCACGCTGTCGTTGACGTTGATCGCCGGGAAGAGCAGCTTGCCCGCCTTCTGCATTTCGTAGAGGCGATGGACCCCGGTGGTGGTCTCTTCCGAGACACCCTTCAAGTCCTTGACGATCGTGTGGAAGATGCCGGGCTGCTCTTTGGCGACCTTCTTGAGGAGGTCTTTGATGACCTTGATTTCGTGGTTGTCACTGGGGGAGTCGACCCACTTGTCGCCATTCTCCATCTCGTAACCCTTGTGAATCAAGAGGGTCACATCGCCGCCGTCATCGACGATCAACTGGGGGCCTTTCTGGCCGGGGAAGATGATCGCTTCCCACGTACACCACCAGTATTCTTCGAGGGATTCACCCTTCCAGGCGAAGACCGGCGTCCCGCTGGCTGCGATAGCGGCTGCGGCGTGGTCCTGGGTCGAGAAGATGTTGCACGAGGCCCAGCGGACATCGGCCCCGAGTTCCCTGAGCGTCTCGATCAGCACGCCAGTCTGGATGGTCATGTGCAGCGAACCGGTGATCCGCACGCCAGCCAGCGGCTTCTTGGGGCCGTACTTTTCACGAGTCGACATCAGGCCGGGCATTTCGTGCTCGGCGATGTCGAGTTCCTTGCGGCCGAATTCGGCCTGGGAGATGTCTTTGACCTTGTAGTTCGCAGCGACGGGCATTCTGACGTTCCAAAGAGGCGGGCTGCGGGAGTGTCCCGTTGCCGATGTGAGATGCGGAAGTTAGGCCCCCGCCGCAGCCACGGCAAGGGGGCCGGTCTGCATGCACCGAAATTTCGCACGGGTAGTCACACAGAAACGGTTGATTCCCGATTCTTGGAAAGACAAACCCCTTTCTCGGAACAGCCACCCTCTGAATAATCAGCAGCCAGAAGATCTCCTCGAATCCTCCCTGGCTCTCGAATAGACTGATGTCGCTCCTGTCGGCTGATCGTGGAGCGATCAACGACGATCAACAACCGAAAACTCATTCTCCATGCTCATTCTCGACTCTCTTTCATTCGGCATCGGCGACCGGTTTGCCCACCAGGCTGCCTCCCAACTGCGGGCCTTTCAGAAGCTCGAAAGCCTCGGCGTCAGCGTCACTCCGGTTTGGAATAAATCCAACCGCGAGCACAACTTTGTCGGCTCCGAACCGCAGAGCGTCTATGACGCGGCCCAGGCGGCCATTCAAAAACTCGGTTGGTCGCGGGCTTGGCACGTCGATGCGGACCATATTCAATTGGCCACGGTCGATCGGTTTATCGCCTGTTCCGACTTCTACACGATCGACGTGGCCGACTTCATTGGGAAGCCCGCCAGTGACGCCGAGATCGAGACATTCCTGAAGCGGCACCCGGAACTGGTGGGGTCTTTCGAGCTGCCGGGGATGGAGCAGGGGTTTCGCACCGATGCCGAGTTCGTCCAGCGGGTCGCTCGGAAGTATCTAACCGCGACCCGCGCTGCGGGTGAGATCTATCGCTATATCGCTGCCAAACGCGGCGAGGAGAGCATGATCGCCGAAGTCTCGATGGATGAGACCGACGCCCCGCAAACCCCGCCCGAACTCCTCGTCATCCTCGCAGCTCTGGCCGACGAGAATATCCGCCTGCAAACGATCGCTCCGAAGTTCACGGGTCGCTTCAACAAGGGAGTCGACTACGTCGGCGACCTGCCGCAGTTCGCCCGCGAGTTCAATGATGACCTGGCGGTGATCGCTCACGCGGTGCGGCACTATGGACTGCCTGCGAACCTGAAGCTCAGCGTCCATAGCGGGAGCGACAAGTTCAGCCTCTATCCGATCATTCGCGAGGCGCTACAACGGACGGGAGCGGGCGTCCACGTGAAGACCGCCGGGACGACCTGGCTGGAAGAGGTGATCGGCCTTTCCGAAGCGGGGGGTGATGGACTCGAATTGGCCAAGGAGATGTACGCCTACGCGCTCGATCACGTCGACGAGTTGTGTGCCCCCTACGCGAGTGTGATCGATATCGACCGCTCAAAGCTACCGAGCGCCGCCGTTGTGGCGAGGTGGACCGGTGCGGAGCTGGCCTCAGCGATCCGCCACATCCCGGGGCATCCGTTGTTCAACGCGAACATCCGCCAACTGCTCCACGTCTCGTTCAAGTTGGCCGCCAAGGCCGGAACGCGGTACACAGATCTGCTCAAGCAGAACGAGTCGATCGTCGCCCAGCAAGTGACGGGGAATCTATTCGACCGCCACTTGAAGCCGCTCTTTGGGTGACATTGTCGTGAGGTGACCACAAGGAGGGCCCGCATGGACACACCCATCCAGGAACTCCGTAATCTCGGTCCGAAGAGTGCCGCCTGGATTCAAGCGGTCGGGATCGACACGGTGGAAGCCATGAGGCAGATTGGTCCCTTGGTCGCCTATCAACTGGTCAAAGAAAAGTTCCCGACTGCCTACCGGAATCTGCTTTGGGCGTTGGTGGCCGGATTGCAAGACCAGGACTGGCGAGACCTGAACGCGGCCGAGAAGGCCAGAATCGAACGAGAAGTGGCTGAACTCAACCCCGTGGATTGAGGCCCGGCTGTCAGTAATTCTCCTCGTGGGAATGACACAGCGCGGCACAGCCGCAACCAAAAAGGGTTCTCCGTTCTCAGTTCAAGAAAGCCACAGACCGCGATCGATGTCTGTGCCCTGAAGGGGCAGTCCGGGATAGCCCCGGGTCGCGACCAGCGGGTGCGCACCGGTGCGCTCCTGCGTCGCGACCCTGGGCGATCCCCTGCAACCCTTTCAGGGTACAGAGGTCTTCAGGTCGCAGTGAGATTGTGGTGCGTGTAAAGTTCTCTCACGACACGCAGACTTGATTGGTTTGCAGTACAGAGCGTCTTACCGCTCATTTCCAGATCGGCCATCTCCGAAGGCCAACTGACCGCCATGCCCGTTCGATTGACTGCCCCACGTTCGACCCCGACCGCTGTCATTAAGCTCGGGGGGAGTTTGCTCGACCTGCCCGATCTGCCACAGCGGTTGAGCCACATGCGGCCCTGGTGGGGGGCTCGGCCACTGCTTGTTGTCGGCGGAGGACCAGCTGCCGACCTCGTTCGCACGTGGGACCACGTACATCAACTCGGGGAGCAACGGGCGCATGACCTCGCGGTCCGATCGCTCGACCTGACGGCAGCCTTGATCGAGGCGCTCTGGGACCAGACGCGGGCTGTTCCGGGGTTGGAATTTGAAGCCGTCTGGAATGCTGGCCTGGTCCCGATCGCCAACGTCCGCGGAGCATTCGCTCAGGCCAAAGCCCAGCGAAGCCCGACCCCGTCCGAAGAGTGGTCGGCCACCACCGACACGATCGCCGCCTGGATCGCTGGTGTTTGTGGGGCTAAAGAGCTTTGGCTCCTGAAGTCGATCGCAGCTCCGAAGTCGATTTTGGATGCCGCGCAAGCGGGGGCCGTTGACGCCGACTTGGGAGCGTGGTGCCGCGATGACGACCTTGTCGTGCATTGGGTCGATGTTCGGGCGACACCCGTGGAGGGCCGTGTCTTAGAGCAGTTGCCGAACTGGTCTTCAGTGGCAGATTTGGAACACTAATCCACGCTCATCAACACTCATCCGGAGCCGGGTTTTGAGATGCTGCTCAATCGTAAAGCTCTTCAGGATTCGCGAAGAGTCAGTGAAGATTCGTGTTCCCCACTCCGGGTTGAGGGCGAATTCTCACTGAAGACCAGTTCTAAAAATGCTCCAGGTTCGCCCCCAAGACTCCCGAAGGCTTCCAAGAACTGGGAAGTCTGACAGGGCAATTTCCACTGGCCCAGGGCTGCATGGAACATTTGTTCACTCCTGTGGACAGTTTTTGCTTGACCCGGCGTTCTCCAGCGGGTGTAATGCCCCCTTCGAAGATTCCAACCTGGGTCAGGCCGTCGGTGGAGCCGATGGGAATCTTCGAGTTCGAGGATACGCAGGGGTCAGACAACTGCTGCGTCCCACGAACCCACTGAGGCGTTCGCCTCATCCGCTACTTTGTTGGCGGTCGGTTTCCACACGGGGTTTCGCCAGCTCGGTCCGATTGGTCACGCCCGGAGGGTTTGATCCATCAGACACGAGAACCGGCAACGGGGGATGGTCTGGAACTTTGCTTCCGGCGATTTCTGCCGCTTGACGGACGCGACTCACCGTGCCGCTCCGCGCTATCCGATCTAAGAAGGACGGAGAGTGTGGGTTGGTTCGTTGTGGGGTCAGGCTATGACGGCTGGTTCAACCATCCCCCGGATGGTGATTACCGGGGTGGGGGTGATTTCCCCGATCGGGATCGGGAAGGACGCGTTCTGGAACAATCTGATCCAGGGCGTTTCCGGCATTGGTCCACTGCGTTCAGTCTCCAGCGGGTCGTTGCCGACCAAACTGGCGGCTGAGATTCACGACTTCGATCCGCTCAAGTACGTGTACGAAAAGAAATATCTCAAGGTCATGTCCCGCGACATCCAACTGGGCGTCTGTGCCGCCTCGTTGGCGATGAAGGACTCGGGGCTGGGGATCGGATCGGTCGATCCGGACCGCCTGGGAGTCGAATTCGGGTCGGGCCACATTTCGTTCCACCCGGACGAACTGGCCGATGCAGCCCGTGACTTCGTGGTCGACGAACACGACCCGGCCACCCGCTGGGGCGAAGACCACATGGGGCGGATCGCCCCGCTTTGGCTCTTGCGGCAGTTGCCAAACATGCCTGCCTGCCATGTGGCGATCGAGCACGACGCTCGGGGACCGAACAATACGATCACCAGTGCCGAAGCTTCCGCGCTACTCGCCTTGCAAGAGGCGATGCGCGTCATCGCCCGCGACCAGGCCGACGTGATGGTCGTGGGAGCCTGTGGCTCCAGTGTGCATCCGATCGACCTCGCTCGGATCAGCCTGTTCGAGGATCTCTCCCGTCAAGCCGATCCCGAACTCGCCTGTCGCCCGTTCGATGTCGACCGCGATGGAACGATCGTCGGCGAGGGCGCGGGCGTCTTCGTCGTCGAGCGGTACGAACACGCCATCGCTCGCGGAGCTGAGATTTACTGCGAAGTCCTCGGCGTCGGAGCCGGTTGTGATGGGCGGACCGACACCGGTCGTCCGAATGGCCAGGGACTCGTGAACGCGATGCAGGCCGCCCTGCTGCGGTCACGACTCAGCCCGAACGACATCGGCCACATCAACGCCCACGGCAAGAGCACTCGCCGCGAAGACGTGGTCGAGGCCCGGGCCTACCACACTGCGCTGGGTGACGCTGCCGGGCGCATCCCGGTGACCGCACTGAAGAGTTACTTCGGCACCTTCGACGCGGGATCGGGGGCTGTCGAACTGGCGGGAAGCGTGCTGGCCCTGAAGCATCGAAAAATCCCGATGACGCTGCACCACAACCGTCCCGACCCGCTCTGCCGCCTGAACGTGGTTCGCGAACCACTCCGTGATCGCAATCCGGTCGCCATGAGCGTGAACCGCACACGGATGGGGCAAAGCGTCGCCGCGATCTTGCGGGCGGTTTAGAGCGGGCTCTATCCGAATTTGGCTCGCCAGTGCCAGCGGCATCTGATGGACTCACTGAAGACTTATTCGAAGCATCATTTCTCGTTCTTATAGCCGTTTCGGAATTGGTCTTCAGTCGCAATTCTGGAACACAAATCCACGCTGATCAACACTAATCCGGAGCCGGGCTGTGAGGTGCTGCTCAATCGTAAGGCTCTTCTGGATTAGCGAAGATTAGTGATCATTAGTCCTGAAGTAAGCGAACCTCATTTGGGGATTTTCGCCTGTGGAGGTGGAAAACAAGAAATCACTCGGTGTTTTTGGTGTCTGATGGTTGTGTACAAGACCACAGGCACCGATCACGGAGGGATTTCGAGTGAAGCGGAACACGAAGAGGATCGCACAGAAGTTGGCTCGACGCAAGCGGCGGATTGAGAAGCGATTGCAATCGGCGTGTGAGGGGCGATTCGTGCGGATGATGTCTGGTGCGCCGCCGGTGTTGAGTACGGTCGGAATGAAGTATGAACTCGCGGAGAAGACGCAGGCCATCGTCTATGGGGGCGTGCCGCTGATGTTGCGTGTCGCCCGTGAGAGCGGGTTGGTTGAAGCCATTCATTCTGGCGTGCCGATCTTGAAGTGGCGGTGTCCGTATTATGAATCGGACCACGTGCTGAATCTGGCGATGAATGCGTTGTGTGAGGGAACGTGTCTGGAGCACATCGAGCGGCGGCGGAACGATGAAGCGTTCCTCAACGCGATCGGAGCGGATGCGATTCCCGATCCGACGACGGCGGGCGACTTCTGCCGCAGGTTCAGCCCCGGGCAGGTGCGGCAGTTGCTCGATGCCATTCATATTGCACGATATAATATCTAGCAGCGACAGCCGAAGGAGTTCTTCGACGAAGCTATAATTGATATGGACGGCACGTTGACCGTGACCACCGGCGAGTGTAAAGAGGGGATGGACATCTCTTATAAAGGCGATTGGGGTTATCATCCTTTAATTGTCTCGCTGGCGAATACCGGCGAGGTCTTATCGATCGTCAATCGTTCGGGAAAACGCCCCAGTGAAGAGGGAGCTGCCGACGAAGCTGACCGCGCGATCACGCTCTGCCGCACGGCGGGCTTCCGAATCATCCGGCTGCGCGGCGACACCGCCTTCAGTCAGACGGAGCATCTGGACCGTTGGGACGATGCGGGCGATGTGCGGTTCCAATTCGGCTACGACGCCAAGAAGAATCTCATCGCATTGGCCGAGGATCTCGACGAATCGGCGTGGCAGACACTGACG
>JAYSVZ010000138.1:0-7227 GCA_043718305.1 Planctomycetota bacterium
GGTCGCGCCGTTCGGCCTCGGTCGGCAGACGAGTGGTGACGACCTTCCAAGCCGCTGTGTCCTCCGGCTGGTCGTCGCGCTCCTGCACCAGTAGCCCGCCGGTGACGCGGCGGTACTCGAACGATCGGGCTTGATCGGCGGTGAAGTCTGGGCAGCGCAGCAGTCGCACATTGTTCTTCCACTTCGGCTTCGTGGTCAGTAACTCAAACGCCGCGGGTTCATAACCGGGGGCGATGATCGACTCGATGAATCGGTTCGGCTCGCACAGCCGCTCAGCCGTCTTCACATCGACGGTCCGGTTGAACCCCAGGACCGACCCGAAGGCACTGATCGGGTCGCCCTCGTACGCCTTGTGGAACGCCTCGTCGAGCGTCGTCCCGATCGCACAGCCGCAGGGGTTGTTGTGCTTGATGACGACGGCGGCGGGGTCAGTGAACTCGCGGACGATGGCCATCGCGGCATCGAGGTCGAGCAGATTGTTGTAGGAGAGTTCCTTGCCATGCAGCTTCTCGGCCGCCGCCAGCGAGGCCAGCGGAGGGTTGCGTTCGGCGTAGAAGGCTGCGGCCTGGTGCGGGTTCTCGCCGTAACGCAGCACCTCCTGCCGCACGAACGAAAGCCCGAGTTCCGCCGGGAACGGACGGAGCGTCTCGTCGGTGGCGGTGATGCGGTCGAAGTAGTCCGAGATGGCCCGGTCGTAGCGAGCCGTCATGCGGAAGGCATCCAGAGCCAGCAGTCGCTTGTACTCCGGGGTCAGCCCCGGCCCGCACAGAGCATTCAGCACCTGCGGGTACTGTTCCGGATTCGTGACCACGGCGATGTGCGCGTGGTTCTTGGCTGCCGAGCGGACCATGCTCGGGCCACCGATGTCGATGTTCTCGATGGCGTCGTCGATCGAGACATTCGGCTTGGCGACCGTCTGCTCGAACGGGTAGAGGTTCACGACGACCAACTCAAACGGCATGATCCCATGCTCGCGAATGGCGGCTGCGTCATGCTCCAGGTCGGGCCGCCCGAGGATCGCTCCGTGGATTTTGGGGTGCAACGTCTTGACCCGCCCATCCATGATCTCGGGGAACCCGGTGTAGGTCGAGACATCGATAACCGCCAGTCCCTGGTCCTTGAGGAACTTCGAAGTCCCGCCGGTCGAGAGGATCTCGAACCCGAGCGCTGCGAGCCCCTGGGCGAACTCCGCCAAGCCGGTCTTGTCACTCACACTGATCAGGGCACGACGGGGAAACGCAGACATCAAAGGGGGTCGCAAAAGAGGGACGGGGCAGGTGGCAAGGGGCCGAATCGTCAGCAGCCGACTCTACCGCCATGACTGCCCACCGTCAAACGGCGTGCATTCGCCGCTCGTCGGTACTTCGCGGAATGCCAGTCGCGGAGCGACTGGCCTACTGACTCTGATCGCGTTTTCGCGCGGGCAGAATTGAAACTTGGCTCCGAGACACTGATCCCACACATAACCACAATGCTTCACTGCGGTGGTGTCGGTTCGAAGGGAACCCCGGGCGGCACGCCCTCGGGGTATTTCGCGTTGGTCGGTGGTTTCCACCCGGGCGGGATCGGAACCACGTTCACTCAACCGACTCAGGCTTCTTCTCCGCCGGTCTGACATACGTTGCACCGATTGGCAACCATTCCGGCTCTGGCCCCCCGGGAACATACGTTGGGTTTTTATAGGACTTCTCCAGATCGACGTGAAGTGTCACTTGTACGATCCATCCATTGGCATTTCTGATTGAACCTCCATCGCTTCTTTCAAATGGAGTTTTCAGTGGCTTGATGGTCGCGATCCGCTTACTGTTTTCGACGGACAACTCTTCAGTGACATCCTGCATGTGCAGCGGGAGTTGCTCATCTGACAGTCGGTGAACGCGTAGTAGAACGGAGTCCATGCTGTGTGACTCCGGAGTGGGGATGGGGCTTCCAGCAGGGTGACGGGCCAAGATGTTGTCGTATTCAATCAGTCCGGGAATCACCGTGGGGCGAGGATCTCCCTGCCGGGCGAGATAGACCGCCATCGTTTTATCGTTGACTACATAGCAGCCCTTTCGGCAATCCCCCGCTTCGATTTTCTGCAGAGCAAGCTTTTTGTCCTCATCCCACTCGATCGAAACCGCATCGAGCGTCCCTCCGCCCTCCGGATCGAACTTGGTCACCAGCACCATTTCGGTCCGCATGACATCGGGGCTCGGGACGCCATTGACAATTCTCGTGAACCTTAAAGTATGGATTTCAATCGTGTCGGGGGTCACAATCGCATAACGCATTTCGAACGGCCTAAATGGAACCGAGCCGGTCCCCACACGATCACTATCAAACACGCACTCTGGACCAAACCACTGTTGGTCAAAATACCACAACGTCTCGCGGAGACTTTTCGCGATTGCAGGATCAAGTGAGGGGCTGGAGAGGGGAGTCACGGGGAGCTCTCCATCGTCGGGAATCGACTTCGCACCGGGGATGGCCACGATCAGAAGCAACGCCACGACCAAGGCCGCAAACGGCCACCATATGGGCCATTTGCGGCGGGGGATCGCATCAGTTTCAGAAGGGACGCTGGAGGACATGGCAATCACTCCATTCTTCATTCGAAGGAATCGGTTCGATCATCTGGCGATGAACTCGCTCCATCGGATGCCTCGGCTTTTTGTTTTTGCAACCGGATCGACTCCTGCTCGACTAATAAAGTGTGCCTTTTCACTCGGGCGAGATTCATCACTTCGGAAGATTCTCTCACATCATATTGAATGATCCAGCCATTTACATAGCGTGCCGCTCGTTTCGGAAGCCCAGGAAATGGATCTTGCAACGGCTCGACCTTTTCTGAGCAGAATTCAACATCCCAGTCGCCGTGCAGATAGCTCCTGACCATTGCTATTTCAGAATCAGCATCTACCAAGATCGAACTTGAGAGACCGAAGTGTTTTCCTGGTGGTGCAAACCGATTCCGGACTTGCGAAAGTTCCACGCGATGTCGATTCAAAAAAAAGAGTTGTCCCCCCAGTTCCAGTTGAAATCGGTCGGGAATCCTTGTGGGCACCGTTCGACTCAACGGATTTGAGAAATAGATCACCAGTTGGTCCTTGTCGACCGAATAAAGGCCGCGACAGCCTTGCCCATCTTGGATCAATGCATGAGCCTTCTCTTTCGTGTCATTCCATTCAATGGGCGTGGCATCCAACGATCCGACTTGCCGTGTATCATACTTCACGACCTGCACGGAGTCTGTTCGAAGCTGATCCTTGCCCTGCAACTCGACCGCCCAGTTGATACGAGTGATCTCAATCGTATCGCTCGTAATGTGCGCGAAACGATGCTCATAGAGACTTGGAGACCTCCGTTCGCTTTCCTCGTAAGTGCTGAATGTGCATTCCCCTCCTTGCCACTGCTCAGTGACACACCAGTCTCCTTCTCGCATCTTTTGGGCAGCCTTCGCATTGACAAGCAGTTGATGGGCCAGCTCCGGCTCGGGCTTTGCGACCGGAGAAACCAAGACTGATGGAGCCGGAATGAACGTTGAAAGCCAGACCACCATTCCCAGAACGACCATGAGAATGGCATAGGGCATGGATTTCCGAAGCCAACACCATGTTCTGTATTCGGTCATGTAATTCATCCCTTCAGGGCTACTCGACAGCCCCTAAATCCTTCGCCAACTGTGGAACCAGTGACCATGATACATCAGAGGCTAAGATAGATCCTTGTAAGTTGGTGGGATCTATACCAGCAGGGTAATTCCAAGTCTCTGTAGTTCTAAACCACTGCAGGGGATTGTCTGTGCTGGTGTTAACATGAACCGTCGCAGGAAGCTTGGGCAAGTGTGTTCCCGAGTCGACATCTTCTTCTAGATCGTCGATCTTGTCCTCAATCCCGTAGGCAATCGTTTCCCACGATGTTTGATTTGTCCGGCTGAAATTGGCGGTTTTCGTATATTCGAACGCCGCGCAATAAGCCACCGCTGCCGCCAATCCCATGTAAGCAGCTCCCGGATTTGCAGCGACTGTCAAAGCTGCTGCAGCGAGCGCCGCCGTGGCTCCTAATAATGTGTGATAGTCCGCTAATGCCTGAGCAGCATCGGCCTTGCGCTTCCATTCCGCGACTTTGGACTGTGCCTCCGGCAACTGCGCCCGGCACGACGCCAATGAATTGACAGCGTTAAGGTAGGCCGCAGCAGAAACATATTGGTACACGAGAGACGTTTTTGTCACGCGAGTTTCATACATCTCCATGACAAACCCATACGTCTCTTGGCCATTGGTATTCGTTGGCCCCTGGCCATCCGAAACCCACCGCACGTTGATGGTGTATCGTTTTTCGTAAATAGTGCCTGTCTGATGCGCAAAATAGCCTTCCAAGAAATCACTTGGAGCGTTTTGGGGCATCCCGGGGAGTTGCGAATTTGGGAGGGGGGCAACAGGTGCAGATGCAGGCGCAGCCGCTGGTGCCGGTGCCGGGCCAAAGCTTGGTGCCGGAGGGGGAGTGACTCCGAAAGCTTGAAGTAGCGAGAGCGTCCCCTCAAGGCCGCCCTCTTGTGCCCCCAAGTCGCTAATCGCCCATGCGATCAGAGCCTCTCCATTTGCGTTTGGGTTCGCATCCAAGAACGTTTTCAGCCGATCAGCCAAGGCCGATTGCGATGCAGTCAGCGCGGGCGGAGCAGCGGGACTGGCGGGCGCGCTGGAATTACCACTGGGAGGAGCGGTCGGCGTTGGCGTGGCCGTATTCGGCGTCGTAGTCGTCGTGGTGTAAGTATAAGTCGTCGGAGTCGGCGTCCCCGTGGGGGCGGTCGGCGTCCCATCGAGCAGTATGCGAGTTTCGAGCATGGCGGGTACGGTGTTGGCGGACATCCGGGCTCGCTGACGGCGAACCCCCAGCTTACGCACCCCCCCCCAGAATCCCACGAACGGTGTTCAAGATCGTATTGAGCGTCATCACAGCATCCCCAGAAGTGGTGTGTCCGACAGTAAGCGGAGATCTCCGCGAAATCTTTCTAGCGGTTCGAGGGTCCGATGTCAAACGAGTTTCTTATGCAAAACCTTGCTCGCTGCGTACGGTGGTGCATTGCCACGGCAATCGATCGGCAGTGCCCAAACATGCCGTTCCTTGCGCGGAATGCCAGTCGCGGAGCGACATCGCCTACGTAGCCCCGGATCGAATATCGATTATGCTTCGCGGACCATGTCTTTATACCTCGACCATCACGCGACAACTCCTCTCGACCCTCAAGTGTTCGAGGCGATGGTCCCGTTCTTTCACGAAGAATTCGGGAACCCGGCCAGCAGCAGCCACCGCCGCGGATTACGGGCGGCTGCGGCCCTGGAACTCGCTCGCGAGGAGATTGGCCAGTCGCTGGGTGCCGATCCGCGCGGGTTGGTCTTGACCAGCGGGGCGACTGAGGCGAACAACCTGGCCATCAAGGGAGTCCTCGCGGGGGCGGGAGAACGAAGGCATCTGATCGTGGCGGCGACAGAGCATCGATCGGTCCTTGACCCGGCCCGGCGGCTGGCTCGCAACGGGTTTGATGTCACCATCCTTCCGGTCGATCACCGGGGACACATCAACCTCAATCAACTTGCCGAGGCCATCACGCCGAAGACCGCCCTCGTCTCCCTGATGGCCGCCAACAACGAGACGGGCCTGCTCCACCCGCTCGATGAGATCGCCTCGATTTGCCACCAAAAGGGGACGCTCTGGCACTGCGACGCCTCGCAAGCCATCGGCAAGATCCCATTCCATGTGGACGCTCTTGGCGTCGATCTCCTGAGCTTCACAGCTCACAAGATCTACGGCCCCGGCGGGATCGGAGCGTTGTGGGTCCGAAGGGATTACGAGCGAATCCCGATCGTGCCGCTCGTCGATGGCGGGGGCCAGGAGCAGGGGCTCCGTAGTGGGACCGTCCCGCTCCCGCTGGTCATCGGATTTGCCGAGGCCGTGGTGATGGCCAAGAAACTACGCGCACTCGAAGAGGCCTTCGTGGGGACTCGGCGCAACGAACTTTGGGAACAACTGAGCCAGGCCATCCCCGATCTGGTCCGACATGGCGATCCCGATCAATCGTTGCCACACACGCTGAACGTCGGCATCCCCGGAGTGGATGGGGATGCCTTACTGGTGAAGCTGCAATTGTCGGAATTGTGTGTCAGTTCGGGGGCCGCGTGTTCTTCAATGAATCGTGAACCGAGTCATGTGCTGACCGCGATGGGCGTGCCCGGACCTCTCGCGCGGGCGAGTCTGCGATTTGGACTCGGACGCGATAACACTCCCGAAGGCATCGTCCGCGCTGTCGAAATCCTAAGCGGCATTGTCTCCGATCTGCGGAGAAAACCATGAACAGCCCCCCGCTGCGGATCGGCGGGATCGTCCTCTGCGGCGGTCGCAGCTCACGCATGGGCCAGCCGAAGGCCCTCCTCCCGGTGGGTGACGAGGTTATGTTGCAGCGCGTGGTCCGACTGCTCTCCACGGTGGTCGGCCCGATCGTCGTCGTGGCAGCAGCGGATCAAGTGCTTCCGGAGTTGGCCTTTCCCGGTCGCGACATTCGCATCGCCCGTGATCCGGTCGAGTATCGTGGCCCGCTAGCGGGTCTGGCCGTTGGGTTGGCAGCCCTCGGATCGGAGGTCGATGCGGTCTACGCCTCGGCGTGTGATGCCCCGCTGCTCAAGCCAACCTTTGTCCAGGCGATGATCGCCGCCCTCGGGGACGCGGAGATCGCGGTCCCCATTGATGGCCAGTTTCACCACCCGCTGGCTGCGGTCTATCGAAGTTCCGTGTTGCCGAAAATCGAGGAGCTACTGGCTGCCGACCGCCTGCGTCCGGTCTTCTTGTATCAGTTGTGCCGCACAGTCGAGGTGCCCATCGAGCAGTTGCGAGCCGCCGATCCGGAACTCGATACGCTGTGCAACACGAACACGCCCGAGGAGTATGAGCGGGCCTTGCAGCGGCTCAGTGTGAACCGCCAATGGCCGCCGTACACGCACATCCCTGGCGTGACCCCGCACCCGATCAATGACCCCCGGGGCCACTCCTTCGGGGTGCAGCACACCGAACGGACCGTCACCGCTGGCTCGCTTGAAGACCTGTGCCAAGAACCCGAATGCCAGCGGGGCCTCGCTTTGTTTGATCGTGGCTACTACTGGGAGGCGCACGAAGAGTGGGAAGCGCTCTGGCAAGCCCTGGGCCGCACCGGTCCCCGCGCTGACTTCATCAAGGGACTCATCAAACTCGCCG
>JAYSVZ010000139.1:0-7218 GCA_043718305.1 Planctomycetota bacterium
TCGTCCCACTTCGGCCCGCCGACAGCCCCCAGCAACACGGCATCGGCCACTCGGCAGGCCGCTAGGGTTTCATCGGGCAGAGCGGACCCCGTGGCGTCAATCGCACAGCCGCCGATGAGATGCGTCGTAAACGAGAAGCTGTGCCCGAACTTGGCAGCGATGCGGAGCAAGACCGCCTCGGCTTCACGGACCACTTCGGGGCCAATCCCATCACCGGGGAGCAGGACAATCTTCGCGTTCACGGGGAGACCTTGGGGTGCGTTTTGCGGGGCCAAATCGGAGGGCGGAATCTACCGCGCCATGGAGTTAGTTGCCAGCGGTTGGGGGCCGTCCGCAGCCAAGTCAGTCTGACGCGAGTCGCTCACCCGATCGGTTCAGCTTCGGACAAAAGTCGCTTCCAGAGTTCCGTGATCTTGAGTGGTTCCACCCAGCTTTTCATGTATGTCTGGTCAAGTTGGGCAGACTGGAGTTCATAGACTCGCAGCGAGTCGTGAAACTGTTTCTCGCTACCACCACTGGCGTTGGCCCACTTCAGTTTCATCAAGATTGTATCTTCGGGCGAACTGACATCGATCTCAGTCCCAAAGATATTCGCCGGTCGGCGTCGGCGAAAGCGGCTCTGGTCGAAGGGGTCATCAGTGACAAGCCAGAAATCGACTTTGTCGCCACTGGTCAGGTCCAGCAAATTGAACATACGGCGTTGCTGGACTGCGTCCTGCATGGCAGACTTGCTCAGGTAGAAGTCTGGCCCGGCGAAGAAGCTCGCAAGCGAATCGATTTGCGAGAGACTCATGTCAATCAACAGGTCCACATCATGGGTGGCGCGCGGTTCCCCCTGAAGACTGGAGGCCATTGATCCCGTCAGCATGCACGGGATGTTCAATGCCTTCAATCGGCCTGCGACCAGACTTAATAGTTTCTGTTGTGACACAGTGCCAGACGCTCCAGGTACAGGACGTGAAACCGATCTTTAGGCAGATCTGGGAACCGCTCGCGGAGTCCCTGCCGGAACAAGTCGCGAGTCATCTCCGACAACTCGAACGCCTTGGCGATGCGCTGCTCAGGCGTCATCCGCGCCAGCACTTCGAGGTACGCGCGGTGATTCGGTCGAGGCTTTTGCGTGACTTCAATCTGATTGCTGTTCATTGACTTGCGAATCCTTCCATATCCCCAGCAGCCTTGGCAGCCGCGATCGCATCATCTGTCTTTTGGAGAAGCCGCCAAAGCTTTTGGTATTCTGCACCTCCCAGCATGGCAAGTACACCCGACTTGCGCCGATTACTTGGATCAGTCGCGGAAATTCCGACTCGTGCGGTACGGTCCTCTTCAATGAAGAGAGAGAACTGGAGTTGACCGGTTAGCGATTCAACGGATCCAATCTGATGAATCTTCACACCGCCAAATGGTTTCCAATAGTCCATGATCGGCTCTGAGAACAGTGAATGTGAACACGAACAAGGACGGACAAAGCAGACTGAGTAACGAAACTCAGTAACTCAACCTGATGCACTCTACTTTATTCCCGCTCTGAGGCCAGCAGCCCTGTCACCAGCGCCGTCAGCTTCGGCTCAGTGGCATTGCCACGGCGATGAACTCTGCCACTCTCAGACATCTTTGCCGTGAGGCGGGGGAAGTATCTTTCTCCCCGAGTTCTCCTGCTTGGCCTTCGCGTCCTGAAGAATGCGATCGATGTCATAATCCATCGACTCGGCCAACGCCGCTTTGATCCGTCGGGATTCTCGGATCACTTCGTCCGTGGCTTCAGTCTTTGGATTTCTCACCACCGCAATGAATCTCCGGGATGCGGCATACCAGCAGAGGCGTCCAGCCTCGAGTCGGTGGCGTCGCTTTTTACGGTAAGCGTCGCGGCATTGCGGAGGATGACTTATTCCTCGGCTCATCCCGGAGGGATGGCAGAAAATAGCCGGTGGTTGAGCGCCAGCGACACCACCGGAAATCGATGACGAGTCAGACTGCATCCTGAAGGGATGCCAGAACTCACCGCCTCGATAACCGGCGTTCTGGCATCCCTCCAGGATGCAATCACTGGGCGGGCTACGACCCGGTGGTGTCGCTGACGCTCAACCGCGCTCAACCACCGGCTAATCTCTGAGACCCCAGCCGGGGCCGGGCAGGCAGGCTTTCGTCCACGATCGACGGGCTGCCGGAATCCGATCCAGCCCCGAGTCGGTGGCTCGGTTTCCCGATAGCAGCGACTGATGTGTCCACCTATACTTCAAACTCGGCGGGGAACCAGAGTTCTGGCCCGGCGGGATGAGGCTGAAGGAGAATGCTTCGATGAGCGAAATGTGCAGGCGGTGGGCCGCCGGATGCGGGTTGGCATTCCTGATGTGGACCGCCGGTTGTGGGCTCGCCCCCGCCGTGACGCCGAGTGATTCAGCGACGGTGGATCCAGGGGCCACTTCTTCGAGTGCAGCTCCTGGAAGCACTTCAGAGACTGCACCGGAAGAGGTCGGTCCGCTTCTCGAACCGTTCACTCCACCCGCGTTCGCTGACCTTGACGCATCAGCGAAATGGTTCGACCAGCCGGTCGAGGATGGGCTCGCACTACTCCGCAGAGAAGAGGCCGAACATCCGCCCACAGCTACCGTCGAACAAGCCCTGGCTGTCGAGAACAAGACTCCGGAAGACAATGCTCGGATTCTGGAAGGTCTGGGGCGGCTTCCCAAGTCCGAAGCCGAAGTCGATTGGGAGGCCACGTTCAGCCAGCACTCGACGATGAATGTCAACGGGATGAACCCGCTCCTGGCCACATCAATCGCGGACCGGGATGTCATGGGGCTGACCGGGGTCGCGTTGACCAATATCGACCGGACAATGCGGTTCTTCGCCGAGGCGTCCGTCGTCAAGGCTTGGCAAACCAGTGCGGACCGGCTGCTCGATAAATTCGTGCTGCGGGATGACCTCACCTGGACCGATGGCACGCCAGTCACCGCTCACGACTTCGCATTCACCTTTCAAACGATCATGAATCCCAAGGTGCTAGTCCCCGCAGTCCGTAGCGGCGTCGATCAGCTCCGCTGGGTCCATGCTTACGACGATCATACGCTGGTCATCTTTCATAAAGAATCGTTGGCGACGAACGTCGGGAACATCAGCTTTCCGATCATTCCGAAACATATCTACGAACTCACGATTCCGAACGACCCCGAGCTGACGGTCAGCCCCGAGCATCAGAAGCTGGAGCAGAACCCAGTGACGTGCGGCCCGTACAAGGTCATTAAGTTCGCGCGGGAAGAGGAAGTCGTGATGGAGCGGCGACCGGAATGGTTCGAGAAGAACGGTCAACGAATTCGTGACAAGCCGCACTTCAAGACGGTCCGCCTGAAGATCATTCAGAATGACAACACCGCGTTGTTATCGTTGAAGAATGGCGAGATTGACACTCTGGAACTTCGCCCCGAGCCGTGGGTCTCGCTGACCAATGACAAAGAGTTCTACGATCGCAACACGAAGGTCTACGGCACCGAATGGTCCTTCTCCTACGTCGGTTGGAATCTCAAGAAACCCTACTTCACCGATGTCCGCGTTCGGCAGGCGATGGCCTATGCCATCAATCATCGGCAAATGCTGGACAACATCTGCTATGGCCTCTACACGCCCGGACAGGGGATCTATCACCCCGAAGCGTGGATGGCCCCCCAGACCATGCCAGCCCCATATACCCAGAACTTAGAGAAGGCCGACGAACTCCTGACCGATGCGGGCTGGACCGACAGTGATGACGATGGCATCCTCGACAAGGTCATCGACGGGAAGAAAGAAAAGTTCCAGTTCACCCTCCAATTCGGCAAGGGATCGAGCGTCGCCGAACGGATTTGCGTACTCGTTTCGCAAAACCTGTCGCAGCTCGGCATCCGGTGTATCGTCAAACCGACAGAGTTCACAGCCTTACAAAAAGAGGCCCGCGAACACACCTTCGACGCCATGTGTGCTGGCTGGGGGACCGGAGCAGACCCCGACGATTCGGACAATCTCTGGACGACCAAGGCCCTCACGACCGATGGCCGGAACTACTCGCAGTATTCGAATCCCGATGTCGACCGACTGTTCGAAGAAGGGAAGCGGGAGTTTGATCGCGAGAAGCGGGCGGCGATCTATGGCCAGATTCATCAGAAGCTGTGGGACGATCAGCCCTACACGTGGCTCTACTACCGGAACTCGATGTACGCTTTTAATAAGAGCGTGCGGGGCTACTCGTTTAGCCCGCGGGGGCCGTTCCATTATTCGCCCGGGATCTTTGCCCTTTGGAAGGCGAAGTGAGCCACACCGCAGCACTCAGTCTCAAGGAGGATGACAGCGGATGTGGGCCTTTGTGATTCGTCGACTGTGGGTCGGCTTGTTGACTCTGTTTCTGATCACCTTTCTGGTGTACGGACTGGCCCGCGCCATGCCGGGCGAGCCGACAGCCTTCAGCAATGGAGAGAATCAGAAGCAGCGAATGCTCCCCGCAGACCGCAAGGCGATGGAGAAACTCTACGGTCTCGATAAGCCGTGGTACATCGCTTACTGGAGCTGGGCGGGGGGCGTGGTCCGGGGAGAGCTCGGGAACTCGGTCTCGGCAGACAAGCGTCCGGTGGCGACGTTGATCGGTGAGCGCATCGGGCCGACGCTGCTGCTGTCGACGACCTCGCTGGTGCTGGCCTACTTGATCTCGGTTCCGCTGGGTCTCATTTCCGTCGCCCGCGCGGGTCGCTTGGACGAGCGAGTGACCAGTCTGCTGCTCTATGTGCTCTACTCGTTTCCGAGTTTTGTCGCGGCGCTCATGCTCCAGATCTTCGTCGCGGTCCGGCTGGGCTGGTTTCCTCTCCACCGGATGCGATCGGACGGGTCGGAAGACCTTTCGCTGTGGGGCCAGGTTTGCGATCTGGCGTGGCATGCCACGTTGCCCGTGATTGTGTTTACCTACGGAAGTCTGGCGTACTACTCGCGGTTCATTCGGGCCAACATGGAGGAAGTCGTTCGCCAGGACTACATCCGCACCGCGCGGGCCAAGGGGCTGGGTGAGTTCGCGGTGCTGGTCAAACATGCCTTCCGCAATACGATGATTCCCTTTGTCACTAAGGTCGCGCTGTCGCTTCCCGAGCTGTTGGGTGGTTCGGTAATCATCGAGCAAATCTTCAGTTGGCCGGGCCTCGGGCAGTTGTACATGAGTTCGATTTCGGACAAGAACTACCCGGTCATTATGGCCCAGACTTTGATCTATGCCGTGATGACCCTCGCGGGCCAGTTCTTGGCCGATGTGCTCTATGCCCTGGTCGATCCGCGAGTGCGGATCGCAGACAGCGGAGAGTAGTTCTGGCCCCCTGATCCAAGTCCCCCATCCCTGCCTCTTGAGTTCGCTTCGATGAGTTCGCCCGCCCCGACCAGTTCCAGTCCACAGCCCGCCGCACGCGGGTTCTGGGGGGAGACATGGCATCGGTTCCTCCGACGGCGGACAGCTGTTCTGGCGATGTTTTTTGTCGGGTTTCTGGGTCTCGTGGCACTCTTCTCACCGGCCATCGCGGGGATCAAGCCGGTGGTCTGCAAGTACAAGGGGAAGCTCTATTTTCCCTGCTTAGGGTACTTCAACAAGAGCTGGGAGAACCCGATCTTTGTGAAGGATCGGTTCTTCGAAAACTATGCCCGGAACCTTCCTCGGAAAGACCCGCAGAGCTGGGCCATCTGGCCGCTTTCGTTCAATGACCCGTTCATGGCCCTCGACGATCGAGCATGGCCCGATCGTCCCAAGAATCCTCGCGCGGATGAGAGCGGACCGACGGGGCAGAACTGGTTTGGGACCGATAAGACGGGGATCGATGTCTTCGCCTGGATGGTGCATGGCACGCGGACGGCGCTGCTGGTGGGATTCGTGTCGATGGGGATCGCGACGACGATCGGGCTGACGGTTGGAGCCATCAGCGGCTACTTCGGCGGCTGGGTCGATACCGTTCTGAGCCGGATGACCGAAGTGGTGCTCTGCGTGCCGACGCTCGTGTTGTTGCTGGCGATCTTTTCGCTGATCCGCGAACCGACGATCTGGCACACCATGGCCATCATCGGGGCCACAGCCTGGACCGGAATCTCGCGACTGACGCGGGCCGAGTTCATGCGCATCAAGCAGTCCGACTATGTCGCCGCCGCGCGGGTCTCGGGCATCCCGACATGGCGGATCATCGTGCGATACATTCTGCCGAACGCCTTGGCCCCGGTCCTGGTGCCGATCACCTTCGGGATCGCCGCTGCCATACTCACCGAAAGTTCACTGAGCTTCCTCGGCTTCGGACCGCCGCCGCCCAACCCCAGTTGGGGCACCCTGCTCAGCGGAGCCCAGAACAGCCATAAGTTCTGGTGGCTCGTCGTGTACCCCGGGATGGCGGTGTTTATGACCGTCCTGTCCTACAACCTGATCGGGGAAGCTCTGCAAGAGGCCACCGACCCCCGGTTGCGGGAACGTGGGAAATAACGCCAGCGGACGCGATCATCGAAGTATCGCGTCCGCAGGAGATAGGGGCGTTCAGTCTAATTGGCCTCTAATTCGTAAACTACTCCGCGACGCGATTGGCTTCGGTCTCACGCTTGATGGCTTCGTAGATCTCTTCGCGGTGAACGGGGACATTCGTCGGGGCTTGGATGCCGAGACGGACCTTATCTCCGCGAATGTCGACGACGGTGATCACAATGTTATCCCCGATCATGATGCTCTCATCTCGGTGGCGCGATAGAACCAGCATGTGAATATCCTTCCCTGTGGGGTGGGGCGAGAGTTCGGAACTCGATCGCCAGAGTGTCTTGCGGCTGTGGCCTTCGCAGTGGTGAAGGTCTGGTGCATGAAGGATCGGATCAATGGCAAGCTTTTCTGCCTAGGAAGAGGTTGATTTTGCCGAAAGCTTTTTGAGTTACGGAAGGCTGCGCGGTCGTAGGAGGAATGCCTCTCAAGGAGGATCCGTTTTATAAAAAGTGGGAAACCGCACCAGATCTCTTCAAGGTTGGGATGACTGGCGGGGGCATCACAGAATGAGTCAAGCGAACGGAGCTATTCTGCCCGCAGGCAAAAATGACCCGTAACTAGACCTTAAACAAGCGAGCCTCTACGGGTTGTTTGGCGGGGATTTTCGTTGTCGCGGCGCTTAGCGGCGGCGGGAACGGGGGGCCGTTGGGGGGCGGATCGGGTGATGTGTTGCAGGGTTGATCCTGGTGCAGGCTGGCTGCGGGGGG
>JAYSVZ010000140.1:0-2474 GCA_043718305.1 Planctomycetota bacterium
ACTCCGCGAGCGATGCTGGCACCACCCGCGCCAGAGCCGCTTGAATTTCCGCAACGTTCACAACATCATGCGACCGGTCTTGATGTGGCACCCGAGGAAAATCGTTACCCGCGTTGAGTGGCACTCAGTGCCACCCGTGCCACCTCAAACGGCCCCTTGTTGACAGTGCCCACTCACATGTCGTGTCCGCCCGCAGACTTACAAGAACTCCATCATCACACTGTCGGCGAGGCACCTTCCGTATCGCGTCAGCCGGAGGTGTTGGTCGACCACTTCCAGGAGTCCCCTGGCCAGGAATTCTTGATACGCCTTGGGAGCTAGAGCGCTCACACTCACGCCGAACCGCTCCGTAAACTCACCGAGACCGATCCCGCTGCTCTTTCGCAGTCCGAGCATCACAGCCTCTCGGGCAGCCGCTTCAAGATCGAGTTCCTCTTGCTCGCCGATCGACGGTTCCCCCGCCAGCGTTCGCCGAATCCAGGTGGTCACACTGCGATGGTTGGTTCGTCGAACCCCATCGACGTATGACGCCGCTCCGGGGCCAAAGCCATAGAATGGCTCGGCCCGCCAGTAGGTCTGATTGTGGCGGCAAGCGAGTCCCGGCTGGGCGAAGTTCGAGATTTCGTACTGCCCGTATCCCGCCTCGGGAAGGCGGTCCATCGACGCTTCGTACATCGCGAGTTCGGTCTCTTCGGGAACCGCGGCGAGTTGCCCCTTCAACTTCTTGGACCAAAACTGAGTGCCGCGTTCGAAAGTCAGTCCGTATGTCGAGATGTGCTGGACGCCCAGCGTAAGGGCCGCGCTCAATGTATCGTTCCAGTGGTCCAGCGTCTGTCCCGGAACTCCGAAGATTAAATCGATTGAAACGTTGCGGAACCGCTGCTGGAGTCGCTCAAGCGCATCGCGAGCCACTTCACCGTCGTGGTCCCGTTCCAACAAAGCGAGCTGAGCAGAGTCGAAAGACTGCACGCCGAGGCTCACGCGGTTCACCCCGGCTTCCCGCAGGACATCGAGCTTCTCATTGGTCAGATCGGTCGGGTTCGCCTCGACGCTCCACTCGTACCCTTCGGCCAATGTGACCGTGCGTCGAACGAGTGAGAACAACTGATTGAGTTGCTCGGCCGCGAGATAGGTCGGCGTTCCACCCCCGAAGAAGAGTGTGTCGACTTCGACTGGCGTCTTGAGCGCCGACATCTCCTTGGCGAGTGCTCGCAAGTAGTCATCCACCAGTTCCGGCCGCCGCGCGATCAGCGTGAAGTCGCAATACCCGCACCGATGAGCACAGAACGGCACATGCACGTAGCAGGCTCGCGGCGGGGCATGGACGATCGCGTTCACGGAAGCTCACAGTCTGCAGGATTGTCGCTGATCGCTCCTCGATCAGACTCCGGCTCGCGGAGCGAACCGCAACGATGCCGTCTACTTGATCTCCTTCACACGCACATTTCGATAGCGCACAAACTGCGTCGTGTAGTCCCCGCCGCCGTGGACTTGCAGGGCGATCGAACCGGCGTCCGGGTGCCGTTTCTCGGTGTCCTTGAATTCCATGAACTTCACTTTGTTGATCCATGTCTGGACCGTCGGCGGGTTCCCCTCGATCCGGGCTCGTAGTTCGTTCCACTCGCCATGCTTCCACAACTGCGGCCACTGCTCGGGAGTGATCGGCAGCGGGAAGGCGTCGTCGTGCTTCTGGATGTCGGTGACTTCGGTGATGAAGTCGAAGTTACGATGGTGGATGCCGCCACTGAGGCCTTCGCCGTAGACCCCGGCCAGGTTGCCATTGGCGTGGTAGTCGACCATGTACTGATAGGCTTGGCCACGCTCGTTACTGCGAAGGAACAGCCCACTGTCTGGACCGTAGTCATTCTGCATCTCGACGATGACTTCGAAGTTGCCGAACTGCCGGTCGGTCAGGATGATCCCCCCGTTGCCGGGGATGTCCTGGCTGCCGACGATGGCTCCGTCCTTGAGCTGCCACTTGCCCCCGCTGGTGTGCATGCTGGTTCCGCTGTGGCCGGTTTGCGTACTGACGTGCCAGCCGTTTAAGGACTTCCCATCGAAGATTGTTTGGAAGCCCGTGTCATCCAGTTTTTGAACCGGGAGTTCGGCACTCGCGAACGAGGCGCAGCCGAAAGCCAGCAGGGCTGCGGCGATCCAGCGGAGGGAATGTGAGGACATGCGACGGGGCTCCAATCAAGGGTGACGAGTACAGCCGTACGATCATACGAGGACTCGGAGCGAGTCGCGAGTCGGCAGCCGCCAAGTCCTGCCCCCTGTGTGCATCTCAAACGTCGGTTAATTCAGAATCGAACCGGTCTTTGACCCCGACGGGGTCTCGTCTCGTAGCCCAGGGTCAGCTGCGCAGCGGCAGACCCTGGGTCAGTCATCCCGAAAGCCCATCAACCCCCACGGGGTTGCGGCGGTCATCGGACGCAACCCCGTGGGGGTTGAAACGGCTGAAATCGATCGAAATC
>JAYSVZ010000015.1:0-8695 GCA_043718305.1 Planctomycetota bacterium
TACTCCACGGCAAACCCTCCCTCGCCCCCAGCCCCAGCCTCCAACTGCCGGGCGGAATGGTCATCGGGCAGGCAATTAAATCAACAGGCCGGTAAGTCCCCCGTGCTTCACGCCGCACTCCCGATCCACACCGGCCCGTGACCACGGAAGACACCGCTTCCAGCGAAGCCTGCCCATCACGACGACGGAAGAGATCCTCCGCGTGATCGATTACTACGGCGCTCTCCGTCCTCCATTTCGCGTCCCGTCAATTCCTCCCCACCCCCCCCGTGTCGGGACTCGACGCGGTCGCGTAGAGCTTCTTCGGAATCCGCCCCGCCAGGTACGAATGCCGCCCGGCCCAGCAGGCGTACTTCATCGCGTACGCCATCCGCAGTGCCTCATCTGCCGACGCGATCGCCGTGTTGAGCAACACCCCATCGCAGCCGAGTTCCATCGCCTCGGCCACATCGCTGGCCGAACCGACGCCCGCGTCGATGATGACCGGATAGTTCGGGTCATTCTCCTTGAGGTACTCAATGCAGATTCGAATATTATTCGGGTTCAGAACCCCTTGCCCGCTGCCGATGGGGCTGCCCGCGGGCATCACCGAGGCAGCCCCGGCGTTCTTCAGACGGCGGGCGGTGATCGGATCGTCGGTCGTGTAAACGAGAACCTGGAACCCGTCTTTGACCAAGGCTTCGGTGGCCTGCAACGTTGCGATCGGGTCGGGGAGCAACGTCTTCTTATCGCCGAGCACTTCCAACTTCACCCAGTCGGCCCCGGGGTTCTCCAGTCCGCTCAGGATCTCTCGTCCCAGTCGCGCGACGCGAACCGCTTCGTCGGCATCGAAGCAGCCCGCAGTATTCGGGAGGATCGTGTACCGATCGAGATCGATGAAGTCGAGGATGTTCCGTCCCTGGGCATCGATCAACCTTTCGCGACGAACCGCGACCGTGATGACCTCGGCCCCACTCGCCTCCAGACAGTCCCGCATGTCATCGAACGTCCGGTACTTACCCGTCCCGACAATCAGCCGCGATGTGAGCGTGTGCCGCCCGACCAGCAGCGGCTTGTCAGCGACGAGACCAGATTCAGCAGGACGGGGTTCAGACCGGACAGACATGGAGCAATCCCAGGGCAGGTACGTACGAGAGGCTCGAAACGGAAGCGAGATTGTCTTGCGATGTCTCTCACGGAGCAAGGATGTTTTGAGGAGAGCAGTTTCGGGGGAGCTTAGCGACCCCGACAGGGGTCTCAGAAGGTCGCCGGTGGTCGAGTGTCAGCGACACCACCGGGAGACAGGCTCCAAGGAGTGATCGCATCCCGAAGGGATGCCAAGGTGTGCCAAGACCACGTATTCGCTGCGTTTTCAGCAGTTTCAAAACCAGATAATGAACCACGGAATATACGGAATACCCAGCGCGGCCCAACCGCAACCGATGGGGAGGCAGTCTGCCATCAGTAATCAACGGTCAGCCAGAAGGTTCATCAAGAGACAACTCTGTACCCCAACGGGGTTACAGGGGATAGCCCAGGGCTGGCGACCCGCGGGAGCCTACCCTGGGTCAAGGTGCAGCTGGGGTCGGGTAGGCAGGCTTTCGCTCTCCATCGACGGGTTGCCGTAATTCGCGACCACACCCCATGTGACACGTGACCGCCAGACGGGACAGGCCATCTTCGCATGCCTACAATCAACCGTATCAATTTCCGGTTCTACCGAGGTTCTCATGCGACTCCATCGTGCAAGCTGGGCAATACCCCTGCTCCTGTTGACCACCGCGATTGTCTCCGAGGACAAACCGGATGGCCCTACCAAGTTCGAGGCCGAGATCCAGAAGTTCGAAGCTGCCGACCGGGAACAACCGCCATCGCCCAGCGGGATCATGTTCTACGGAAGCTCCAGTGCCCGGCTCTGGAATCTCAGCGAGTCGTTTCCCAATTTGCCGGTCGTGAATCGCGGTTTCGGCGGATCGAAAATGTCGGACGCAGCCCACTTTTATGACCGCGTTGTTCCGGCTCATCAGCCGCGCATGATCGTCCTTTACGAAGGGGACAACGATATCGCCAGCGGTCGCTCCGCCTGCCAAGTGCTGGCCGACTTCGAGACCCTTCTCGCGAAACAGCAGGCCGCACTGCCCGAGTGTCGGCTGATCTGCCTGTCCATCAAGTACAGCCCCTCGCGGGCCAAGTTTCGCCTCGAACAAGAGGCGGCCAACGCTCTCCTCAAGGCCCGCTGTGCCCGCGATCCGCAGCTCATCTATTTCGATGTGGCCCGCTTGCTCCTGAATCCCGACGGGCAACCCGATCCGAAATATTTCAAAGACGACATGCTGCACCTGAATGCCAACGGATACCAAGTCTGGTCCACAGCCTTAAGCCCGTTACTGGCCATGCCAGATTCAGTCAAGAAGTAGTTGGTTCACATCTCCCATCCCAGGCGGTACTCGCGTGTCAGTCCCGTTCATGAAGAAGCCAGATCCTACCATAATCGGACCACGCCATACTGATCGAAAATCTCATCGGCACGGATGTTCGAGAGACTCTCTTCCAGGCATTGAGAGGCCAGCAGTCGATCAAACGGATCTTTGTGATGAGGTGGCAATTACTCCACAGCTGTGGCATGCGAGAGACGAATGTCGAGCAGTGCAAATCCATTGCGAGGGAGTTCTCGTGCAAGGAGCACTGTCTTCTTATGGGAACGAGAGTTCTTTCAGCGGCACCATCGGCTCGCCGGATATTTCGCGAGAACGGCGACGCGACTCGTCCAGGAAAAAAACCTTTCGCGAGCGAACCGTCCCGCTGATCCGCGACCCGATCGTGCGGTCGTTCTGGGTGCATGAGTTCGCGTCGTGGTCCGACAATTACCGCACCGAGGCCGTCGCCGCGATCCAGAATAAACTCCGTCCGTTCCTCACCAGCACCATCATCCGCGCGATCGTCAGCCAGCCCGGTCGGTCGCTCGACCTGCGGAAGGTCATGGACGAGGGCAAGATCCTGATCGTGAATCTCTCGAAGGGCCGCTTGGGTGAGGACAACTCGACGCTGCTCGGAGCCCTACTCGTCACCAGCATCCAACAAGCTGCCATGACCCGCGCCGACATCCCCGAGGCCGACCGCCGCGACTTCAGCCTGTACGTTGACGAGTTCCAAAACTTCACCACCGGCAGCTTCGCGTCCGTCCTCAGCGAGGCCCGCAAGTACCGCCTCTCCCTGATCGTCGCCCACCAGTACCTCTCCCAACTTGATGAACCGACGGCCAACGCCATCTTCGGCAACGTCGGCTCGATGATCGCCTTCCAAGTCGGCACCGACGACGCAGTGAAGCTCGCCGAACAAATGAGCAAACACCCCGGCCAACTCACGCCAGAAAACCTCACTGGGCTGCCGAAGTACACGGCGTACTCCCGACTCCTCATCGACGGCATGCCCAGTGGGCCATTCTCGATGGGGACGGTGATCCAGGACGCATGTAGGTAATGCGTATCCTGCATTCATGAATCGTGTATCATCACTTGGTATCCAAGGCAGCAGTGAGGGCTTCATGATGGGCTGGACTCGGGCGTTGCACTTCAAGGACTGGGCGAAAACTCAGGACTCTCGGCATTTGCTGCCACTACTGATTCGTCGACTCGTTCGTGCCAGTACGACACGCGAAGCGAGTGTCTTGTTTCCGGCGATCGAACAAGTCGGTCGACCTGGGCCAGATGGAATTGTAAGGGTGTCGGTCGGCAATCAATTCGTACCTGAAGGCGACAGCCTTTGGGAGATGGGCGTAACGGAGGATTGCAAAGGCAAAGCTGACGAAGATATCGAGAAACGCAATAAGGAGTTTTCAGACCTGTCCGAGAGGGCTCGCATGACATTCGTCTTTGTCACACCCCGCGAATGGCAGAAGAAGTCCGAATGGGTTGAAGCAGCTCAGGCGTTTGGCTGGAAGAATGTGGTCGCATTGGATGCAAACGATCTCGAACACTGGATTGAGCGATGTCAGTCCGTCGATTCGTGGTTTTCCACGGTTACAGGGAGACGACCTCCGGGAGTTGTCGATCTTCACTCCCGTTGGGACGCGTTGAGCAGAATCGCCGAACACTCGTTGACGCCGGAGGTGTTTCTCGCCAGTCGGGAAGAGGAATGTGACCAATTGCTGACATACCTGAAAGATGCCCCTTGTTCGATCACGCTCCGGTGCGAGAGTATCGAAGGAGGAATGGATGTTTTGTCGGCTCTGACTGCATCGAGAGTTGAAGAACATCGAATATTGGAGAACGTTGTCTCTATCAGTGATGTAGAAGGATGGCGGCAGCTATCCGTCCAGAACGATCCGATGATTCTTGTTGCCGCATCCAGCATTTCGCTGGGAGCGGAGGACATCGCGGGCGCCGTTCACTCGGGACACCATGTCATAGTGGTTGCCAATTCTCAGATCGGCGATCCTTCTCGGTCCGTTGCATTGAAGGGGCAGCAATTGCATCGTCAGATTGAATCTTTGACTCGTTGTGGATTTACCCCTTCAGAGGCAGAGTCTAAGGCAAAGGCGAGTTCCGGGAGTTCCTCTGTACTGAAGCGACTTTTGACCACACATCCGCAGACTCGCTATCCCGTATGGGCAAGAGACGAAAATCGTGCTCAACTCGCTCCACTGGCTCTTGTTGGGGCATGGATGCATGTTGACCCGGATCAACCGAGCGAAAACCGGAGATGGACAAGAACGTACCTTGACCTGCCATGCATCATCGAACTACTCGGAATCTCCAAGGAGGAGCTCGAAGCACGGGTAGCGAGGTGGAGCGAATGCGACGAACCACTATTTCTTCGATTTGAAGATTCAGTGGTTCTGTCTTCCCGCGAAGATGCTTGGTATTTGCTCGGTTCGGCGATCACGCCATCCGTCCTTAAGCGTTTCGAGAATCTCGCCAAGCTCATTTTGGAAGAAGATAATCCAGCCTACGAGCTTGATCCGCAAGACCGTTGGTTTGCAGCGATACACGGCAAGTCACACTTGCTGTCAGATCAGATACGGCAAGGAGTTCTCGAAACTCTGGTTCTGATGTCGGTTTATCCAACTGATCGCAACTCACAAGCCACTCAGATGTTTCGGGCAACTGTTGATCGAGTGCTTGACCACGCACTGCCGCTTGGCGCCAAATGGCAAAGGTGGGCGACATTCTCAAAGCACTTCTCACTATTCGCAGAAGCATCTCCCGAGCTATTTCTATCTCGCCTTGAAGCAGACCTAGATTCAGATGACCCGCAGTTGGCATACTTGTTTACAGATGACAGACCTGGACCTTTCTCATCGTCTTTGCACTGCGGCTTGCTTTGGTCCCTTGAATTGCTTTCATGGTCGCCTGAGTTTCTACCTCGCTCGTCTCGCATTCTGGCTCGACTCGTTGGATTAGAGCATCTTATCGCAAAAAATATGTCGAATCGGCCATCCAGAAGCCTGCACACTATTTTCTCCTGGTGGCACCCGCAGACCATGGCACCAGTCCAAGAACGTACATCACATTTACGTTCCATGATCACTGCTTACCCGGAGTCGATGTGGAAAGTGATTGTTGGATTGCTTCCAGTTGGTGGCCAACTGATTGGCAGTTTCTCATGTTTTCCTCGATGGCGAACATGGGCTGACGAATGGACGCCTGCGTTTGGGAGATCAACGGGGCACACAAGCCTCAATCAGACAGCGACACTCGCGATAGATGTTGCTGGGACATGTCCTCGTAAGTGGTCACAGCTCCTCGACCGCATTTTCAATTGTTCCCCGGAGGTCACGCAGATCGCTCGTGTTGAGCTATCCAAAGTGCCGGATTCACAGTCGACGACCACGGATCGTTCGATCCTGTGGGAGGAGCTTCGTCAACTCGTTGCACGTCATCTTTCATATCCGGATTCGAATTGGCGGTTTCCAGATGAGACATTGAAGTTCCTGGCTGGTATTCGTGACCAACTCACGCCAAGCGATCCCGTCGACTTACATACATGGCTTTTCGACTATCGTCCGGACTTCGAGGGTTCGTCCAAATTCGAAGATCGAGGCCGATACGAGGAGGAATTGACTATTCGTCAGGTAGCAGCACTCTCAGAGATTGCTAGCAAGCAGGGGTATGCAGGGGTGATGCAACTCTTGGCAAGAGCAAAGAATCATCATGTGATTGGGTGGCTGCTTGGTAAGCATCGAATGCTCTCAGTACCGGAATTCGACGTTCCACGGATGGCAATGTCGAACAACGAGTCCCACCGGGCGTTTGCAGCAACGCTGATTGCCGCTGAGTACAGCAACCGAGGCTTTGCTTTTCTTCTTGAAGTGTGGTTCCGGCAATGTGACCCCAATCAGGCAGGAGCAGTATTGAGCAACCTGCCGTTCGAACGGCCCACTTGGGAGTGGATAAAGACGCATACCACAAACGAGATACGGGACGCCTACTGGAATGTATGTCGAGGCTGGGTGCTAAATGGTGAATCAGCAGACCTGGAGTATGCGATCAATCAGCTTTTGATCGTCAAGCGTGCCTTCACCGCAACCGACATCTTGCAGTCCAGTCTCAGCAAGACAGAAGCAACCACCGAACTGATGCTTCGAGTTCTGGAGTCTGGACTTAGTCGAGATAGTAACTCCGATCCGCTTGAGAAAATGGACAGCTATGCAATCCAAGAACTTATTGGGACTTTGCAGGGAACATCAAATGTCGACACCGGGCGATTGTCAATGATCGAATGGGGATACCTTCCGCTACTCGATAGCCATTCAACGCATGTTGAACCAGTAACGCTTCTTGCGGAACTTCAGAATAGCCCTGAACTCTATATTGAATTGCTCTCGACGACGTTCAAGGCCAAAAGTGATCCCCCCGGTGTGTTACCATTGAATGAATGGCAGCTGCATCAGGCAAAAAACTCCCACGCACTTTTGAACAAGTTCGTAAGAGTGCCTGGCACGGATGCAAATGGAACGGTTGACCTTGCAGTGCTTCGTGATTGGATGCACAAAGCCAGAGAACTTGCCAAGTCGTATGATCGTGAGGAGATCGCTGACGAACAAGTGGGAGAGCTCCTAGGGAGAAGCTCTTTCACAAGACATTCACCCGCTGTCTTAACCGTGCTCGACGAGATCGATTCCGAAGACATTTTGCGAGGGTATCAACTCGCCATCAGCAACAGTAGAGGAGTGACTTGTCGCGATCCATATGACGGAGGCAAGCAAGAACACGAGCTGGCTTTGCAGTGTGCCACGTATGCCGAGGAATATCGACTGCTCTACCCCCGCGTTTCCGCTACTTGGAAACGACTGTCGGTTCGTTACAAGGAAGATGCCGCCAGAATGGACATGGAAGTCGAGAGAATGAAGGTCGGTCGATGAGTGAAGTGAATGGGCATCAGAGCCAATTTCCCCGGCATACTTCCGCTACGCCTTCCGCCAATCCTCCAGCACCAACCCCGGTATCCAACTGAAATGAGCGGTATTGCCGGTGACGAGTGTCAATTGATGTTCAATGGCAGTGGCTGCGATCACGAGGTCAGCGTCTTCGCAGGGATGGCCTCCGTTTCTTGCTTCGGCCCACAGGTCGGAGGCCCGATTCCAGATCGCATCGGTCACTGGCAGGATGTCGCACTCATCGCAGAACACGTCAAAGCGTGCCAGTTGGGTGGTGGCTCCGCGTCGCTTGAAACCTCGCAGAACTTCGTACCGTGAGAAAGCCGAAAACGTCAGTGGACCGACTTGCCGCGTATAAGCCAGTGCGTGATTCACAACCAGCGCATGCCGCAACTTCACGATCTCGGACAGTGTATCGGTATCGAGCAAAACCGGCGTCATGGCTCACTCGAAGTGGCGGGTGAGGTTCGCTCGTTGACGAATTTCGCGGTCGAGTTCGTCGACCTCAGCATCGGTCAGCCCCTCATAAATCTTCCAGTGGTCAGGCACATCGGGCAGAGTATCGTCGATGATTGGCCCCGGAGTGTTCAAGCCACGATTCATGACATTTACGGTGATTTGCTGCGTCTCAAGCAACTGATGCCCCACGATGCGTTCCATGACGGACCGCTCGCTTTGGTCGAGATCCCGGACATTTCGTGTGATCGTTTCCATTTGATAATTCTACCATGACTGGCGGCCTATGGCGATTGGATTTTGTTTTGGAGCAGTGGAGCGAGGCAGGTCGGGGATCTTGCGCCAAGCTCGGGATTGTGGCATGGTGAGCGGGACATGCCCCCACGAAGTCGAGCAACCCCGGCACCAGCGGCACCCGAGGAACCAGCGCTCGTTGAGCAATTTCGGCCATGCCGAGGCTGCGCAAGTGGTGCTTTAATGCGTTTTTGGCGGTCGCCCGACTCAAGCTGCCGATTGCCGTCTGTCAGTACCTGTTGCAGCCGGGATCAGGCGAGCATGACGCCCTCCTGAAGATTCTGCCGCTGGACATCAAGTATGAGAGGCATGAGATTCTGAACGCCCGAGGCTGCGAAGCGATCCGTATTCTGGAAAGTACGCAACCGCCTCGATCCGTTCCAGCGGCAAGCGGCTCATCTCCAATGCGAACCCAACTTTGCCCCCCAATCGACCTTGCCCAAGAAAAAAGGACTCACGGCGATTTGCCGTAAGTCCTTTCGCCATCAAGAGTGCCCACGACAGGACTTGAACCTGTACGTCATTACTGACACTAGCTCCTGAAGCTAGCGCGTCTGCCAATTCCGCCACGTGGGCTGCACGTCTCAC